>CAUJGI010000702.1 GCA_963169155.1 Chloroflexota bacterium | reverse complement strand
GAGCCAAAATCGGCGTGCAGGCCCTGGCTGGCGCCGATGGTGTTGATGTAGTTGGCGGAGTTGGCATGGACCGGCAGATCGTCGATGGGGGTATTCCAGATGTGGTCGTCGGGGAAGATGTCACACCCGGCGATTTGGGGCGGTGGGGTACCTGGTTTTACGATCATCGGGAGATAGAGGCTGTCGGTGCCTTTGGGGGTGGCAGTGACGCGGCGGGTGGTGAGGGCTACGGCCGTTCCCAACCCCACCAACACGGCCATTCCAACTAACAGCAGCGTAACTTTGTTTGGTTGCATACGTGCCTCCTGATACGAGACTATTTATTTTTGACGGCCGTTCCGCAGCTGCGGCAAAATTTATCTTCCGGTTGCAGCGGTTGGCCACATTGGTGGCAAAAGTTGACCTTGCCCTGAGGCCTGGTGGCGGCGGCTTTGGGCTGTGTCGCCTGCCTGGTGGTTGTACGCTGCGGACGGGGTTTGGCCAGGCGGCGGGCCTTGGCGGCGCGCAGGGTGGCGACGTACCAGACACCGGTGGCGACCAAAATCAATCCGCCTAGCACCAGCAAAAGCAGCTGCCAATCAAATCCCTCGTCAGCTACCGGCTCGGCGTCCAGAATGGGCAGATCGCTGTCACCGCTCTCCAGGAAACTTTCGGTGAGCTGCGCCGGTGAGCTCATGGTGTAGCCGATCTGCACGTTGAACGCTTCGCCCGCAGGCACCGGCTGGGTGGCCAGTACGTGGTAGGTCAGGCCGTCCTGCCCAGGGCTGGCGGTGGCGGGGGTGGGCACAATGGACATGTTGGTGGCGGCAATGGGCTGCTGGATGGTGACGGTGAGCGCGTCAACCGGCATGTCTGACTGCCAGGCAAAGGTAAAGTTGTGCTGGTTGTCGGCGGCGGTGTAGGGTTGGTAATACTCTACGCGGAAGCGCTGTTCTGTCAGTTCAAAGGTGACGGCGTTGGTGCCTACCTCTGGCGTCATGCCCTGGTCGGTCATGGTGTTGTCGGCGGTGATGCGGGCGGCGACGTTGAAGTCGGCCCCTGTGGGCAGGGGGATGGTGAGGGTGACGGGCAGCGCCGTATTCGCCGGCAGGGTGCCGGTGAGCAGCACCAGCACCGCTTCCTGGTCATAGTCAGGCCACAGCTCGACGTCGAGCGATTCGAGGGGAACGGCCGTTTGCGCCTGGACCAGCGAGGTGGGTACGATGAAAAGCAGGAGCAGGTAAAAAAGGGTTCGTTTCATGTGGGTCAAAAATCCTTGTGTGTCTTAAGCGTGACCGCGCAGGCGGATGCGATTGGCCCGGCAGTGGGGGCATTCCATCTCGGTGTAGTCCCGGCCGCAGGTGCGGCAGGTGCGGGTTTCCACTGGCCGATCATCGTCCAGCAAACCTAAGACGATGACCAGCTCTTCCTCCTGGTGCCGCTCCAAAAAGCTGGTGAGATCGTGGCCGCCGATGTGCCAACGGCCGTCTTCGCTTTGCCGTACCGTTCCGTTCATCACGTCCAGCTTCATTTCGTAAGCGGCCGAAGCCAGCTTTAGAATGGCGGCGCGTCGTATTGCTGCCATAGATTTTCCTCGATTCCTGGCTGGCGGCGCGGAGCGCGGTCAGCGTTGCTTGATTAAACTGAGTGGCCTATTATACCGTAGCCCTCGCCGGTGCATACAGCGCGTGAACAATGACAACAACTGGCTTGGGAAATAGTGTCACGCGGATTGAAAAGGAGCCTACACATGGCAAGCAGTAAAGAAAAACTAGCCCAGGATTTAGAGATTTTACAGGCCATGGCCGACCAGATGGCCGACTATTTGCGCAGCGAATCTTTATTCTGGCCGATGGGGTACAGCGACATGCCCCAGCTGACCCTGGGCGGCTACTGGCTGCGGCAGCACCGCCTGATGGCCCTGCGCCACCTGCTGAGCAGCGAGCAGCAGGCCCAGCTGGATACGGCCGTTACAATCTTCCAAACGGCCGTATCCGAATGGATCGTCCGTACCGAAACACGCGCCCACACCGAGCTTGAGGCACGTCTGCGGCAGTGGGGTGAATACCTGCGCGACCTGGCCGACAAAAAAGCGGGCGAGGTCGCCAACTACCCGGCGCAGGTGGAGGTACGGGCTATCATCGCCGCCCTGCTCAATCAGTTGCAGCAGCGGCCGTACACCCTCGATCAAAAGCTGGCCAATGCCGCCACATCTTTGGATCAGGGGCTGCGCGCCCGCCTGGTCGGCGGCGAATTTGTCTGGCCCGAGGCGTGGCAGTCAGCTTACCCTAAGGCGGAATACTGGTTTTTGTACGGCCGTCCCCACGCATGAACCACTCGCCGGATGACGAGACAGTGGCCCGACTGGTGCAGCAGGTCTTTCCTGGCAGCACCGTCCAGCATATCTGGACGCTGTCTGGCGGCATTTCGGCGATGATGCGGGCGGTGGCGGTGCAGGGGGTAGACGGCCGTTCGCAAACCGTCGTCGTGCGCACGCATGGGCAAACGGCCGTTGCCGACAAAGAGTATCACCTACTGCACATTCTCCAGGGACAAGGTGTAAAAACCGCAGCGCCGTACCTGCTGGATCGTTCAACTGGTTCCCTGGTGCTGGCATATTTGCCGGGGGAGATGAACTTTGCCCCCGCCAACCTGGACAGCCACCTGTGCCAGATGGCCGCTCAGCTGGCACAAATTCACCGGCTGGAAATTGCTCCTCACGATCTCTCCTTTTTGCCGGAAGCGGGGGCAGGCTGTGACGAGTTGGGGCGGGAACGGCCGTCAGCCAACCCCAACTTTCCCTGCGAACAAACAATCCGCCAGACGACGGCCGCGTACAAACTGCCGCCATCGGCCAACAAGCCATCCCTGCTGCACGGTGACTTTTGGCCGGGTAACTGCTTGTGGCGGGCGGGGAAGTTAACGGCCGTCATCGACTGGGAAGACGCCATACTGGGTGATCCGCTCATCGATCTGGCGCAAAGCCGCTCGGAGATCGCCTGGATTTTTGGCCCGGAGGCGGCGGAACTTTTCACCGACCAGTACCGCCAGCAGCTGCCGCTGGATGAGCGCCATCTGCCCTACCGGGATTTGTGCGCCGCGCTGCGCCAGATTCGGTTGGTGGGGGATGATCTGGCGGGATTTGCGGCGTATTTTGAGGGATACAGCCGTACTGACATCACCCCCACCACCATCCGCCAAAATCTGAACACCTTCATCGACAATGCCCTGGGCGGACTTACTCACTGAGTTTCAGGGCTTTTCATTCGTCGCCACTTTTTGGACGCGGACAAGCGCGGATGACGCGGAAAGTTGCATATCATCTGCGCTCGTCCGCGTTTATCCGCGTCCTATTGGCTAATGGTGTGGACCCCTGAAAAACCTTTTACTGAGTTTTGGTCAGCTCTTCCAAACACAGATACCATTCAAAAAATGTAGTTCTTTTAGATTTCGTGAGATGAATGAGGCGTGAAACGTGAAACGTGAGGAGTGATTTTCTCCAATCACGTTTCACGTTTTACGTTTCACGAGCTAAACTCCATGAAATCTGCAAGATCCAATAATAAAAGAGGCAACTATGACCAAACCAACCTTCAAATGGGCCGATCCCTTTCTGCTCAACGACCAGCTTAGCGACGAAGAGCGCATGATTCGGGACTCCACCCACGACTACTGCCAGGGCAAACTGATGCCCCGCATTTTAGAGGCCAACCGGCACGAAACCTTCGACCGCGACATCTTTTACGAGATGGGCGAGATGGGGCTGCTCGGTGTGACCATTCCAGAGGAGTACGGCGCGGCGGGGTTGAACCACGTCTGCTATGGCCTCATCGCCCGCGAGGTGGAGCGCGTGGACAGCGGCTACCGCAGCACGATGAGCGTGCAAAGCTCCCTGGTGATGTACCCCATCTACGCCTACGGCACCGAAGAGCAGCGCCAAAAATATTTGCCCCAGCTGGCCAGCGGCGAACTGGTCGGCTGTTTTGGCCTGACGGAGCCCAACCACGGCAGCGACCCCGGCAGCATGGAAACGCGAGCGACCAAAACGGCCGCTGGCTGGACCCTCCACGGCAGCAAAATGTGGATCACCAACTCGCCCATCGCCGATGAGTTTGTGGTCTGGGCC
>CAUJGI010000701.1 GCA_963169155.1 Chloroflexota bacterium | reverse complement strand
ACCACCTGGCCCAACCATCCCGGCACGGTCGCCCCGCTGGGGCGTAACGTGGCGGCAATTGCCAGGTACTTGGAGTTTGATCCCAGCAGTGCCCCCGCCGTCATCAGTAGCGCCAATTTGGAAGATGCCGCGCCGTATGTGGTGGATGTCAGCCTGGATCGTGACGATTTCCCGATTCGCTGGGTAGATTCGGGGCAGGCGATGGTGCTGCCTGCCGGAGTGACAAACGGCCGTCTCATCGTTGCCAGTGATCGCTGGATTAATGATGATATCCGCGCTTTCTGGCACATTGCCGCCGAACCCATCACCCAGACGGCCGAATTTGCCGTTTACGCTTTCCAACAGCCCAACTGGCAGCTCGATGCCAGTTTGCCCTACTGGGCCATCGCACCTGGTGTGCCCTGGAATGGGGCAGGAGCCGCGCCGCCGCTGCAAGGCAGCTTCCCGGCTGAGTTTTGCGGCTGCCAGGCGGATGATAACGGCCGTCTCACCCTGCAAACCATCACCCTCACCAGCGAGACGGCCCGGGCTGGCGAAACGCTCACCGCGCTTTCTGTCTGGCAGGTGGAAATGGACGGTGAACCTGCCTCCCTGGCTACCTTTGCCCACTTGCTCGACGCCAGCGGCGAGATTGTGGCCCAGCAGGATGGCCTGGGCTATCCGCCGCACACCTGGCGCATGGGCGATCTTTTCACCCAGGCGCATCATCTGGCGCTGGACGGCAGCCTGCTGCCGGGTCAGTATTGGCTCCAGCTGGGGCTGTATCGCCGCGAGACAGGCAGTCGCTGGCTGTTGTTGGACGCCGCCGGTAACCCTCTGGCCGACCGCATTCTGATTCCCGTCGAGGTAGTTGCCGCGCCATGAGCCGCCTGGTGAATCACCTCCGCCGGATTGATCCCGGATTTGCTGTCGTGCTTCTGCTGAGCCTGGTGGCCATCTGGCCGCTGGCGGCTCGCGCCAGCCTGCCGCAAGAAACGGATACCGAACTGCACATCTTTCGCCTGATGGAGCTGAGCTACCTGGTGCGCAGCGGCGAATTTTACCCGCGCTGGGCACCCGACTTTTACCACGGCTACGGTTATCCCATTTTCAACTATTATGCGCCGCTGACTTACTACGTGGGTTTGTTTATCGACTTGATGCCTAAACTGGGGCCGGTGGCGGGCATCAAGTTTGTGTTGATTTTGGGCTTTTTACTGGGGGCGCTGGGGCTGTACGGTTTTGTGCGCGATAACTGGGGTCGGGTCGGTGGCTATGTGGCTGCGGCCGTTTTTCTCTACGCGCCCTACATTCAGTATGTCGATCCGCACGTGCGCGGCGCGGTGCCAGAATCATTCAGCTTTGGCGTCTTTCCGTTGGCGCTGTGGTGCGTCGATCGGTTTTGGCGGGAGCAGACCCGGTGGCGCTGGGTAACGGCCGTTTTCACCGTTGCTGCCGTCATTCTTACCCATAACTTGATGGCCCTGCTCTTTTTTGGCTTGCTGGTGGCCTGGGCCGCGTGGCGCGTGGCTGAACTGTGGCTGGTGGAGGGACGATCGGCCGCCTGGGCTAAAGTGCGCGGCGTAGGCGGTGTTTTGCTGCTGGGTCTGGGGCTGGCCGCCTTTTTCTGGCTGCCTGTCATTGTGGAGCGCAACGCCGTCACCCTCAATACCCTCATTGGCAACAACGACAATTACGACTTTCGCACCCACTTTTTGTCTCTGCGCGAGCTGTTTGCCTTCTCCAGCCGGATAGATTGGGGGGCCACCGAGCCGGTTTTTCGCTTTAACCTGGGCGTGGCCCAGTGGCTGCTGGGCGGCGTCGGACTGGTTTTGCTGCTGCGGCGACGCATGACGCAGGCGGGGCATCTGCTCTTTTTTGCCCTGGCGTTTGCGGCGCTAACGTTTATGCAGCTGCCGCAATCCAAATTTTTGTGGGAAGCAACGCCGATTTTGCCCTTTTTCCAATTTCCCTGGCGGCTGCTGGGCGGTACAGTCATCATGCTGGCGGTGCTGGCGGGGGCAGGAACGGCCGTATCGATCCAGCGCACCCCCCGATTGGCCAACTGGTTGACGGCCGCTGCCCTGGCCTTGCCTCTGCTGCTGGCCCTGCCGCTGAGCCAGCCCGCCCCCGGGCCCGATTTTGGCGAGGTCAACCGGCTGCGCCTGACGCTTATTGAGCTGCGCGGCCGCTGGCTGGGTACCACCTCCACTTCCGACTACGTGCCCGCCACGGTGGCTGCCGTGCCGCGCCGCGAAGGGGCCGTGGTGGATGGCTTTTTTGAAAACCAGCCGCTGGATCGGGTGAATCGGCCGTCTTTGCCTGCGGGCGCGGTAGTGGAGACGGAAAATGTGACGCCGCTGCACCTGCGCTACCACATCAGTGCGCCGGAAAAGTTCCGTCTGCGCCTGTTCATCTTCGATTTTCCCGGCTGGCACGTCACGGTCGATGGCGAACCAGCAGAGACCGAGTTGGGCTTGCCGGAGGGGTTCATTGTGGTGAAGGTGCCAGCGGGTGAGCATGTGGTGGAGGTTCGTTTTGGCAGCACACCGGCGCGCACGATGGCCTGGGTGATGACGGTTGTTTCCCTTCTCACCATGCTTGTGGTTGCCTGGCGGCTGTCTGGAGGGGGAGATGCTCATGCCCTGTTACCGTGGTCGGCGCTCGATAAATGGGCGGTGGGAATGGTGGGGGTGGTAACGGCCGTTACCCTGTTCATCCTCCAGCCCAGCCACATGTTGCATGACAACTCCACTGGGTGGACTGTTGAACCAGCCCAGATCGACTCCTTTGTCGATTTTGGCGGCCAGATTGCCCTCATTGGCATCGACCGGTCGCACGAAGAAGTGCGGCCCGGTGATACAATCACCGTCAACGTTTACTGGAAGGCGCAGCAGCCGCTGGAGATCAACTACCAATCGTTCCTGCACGTTCTAAAATCTGATGGCAGTTTGCTGACCCAGTCGGACCATCTGAATCCGGGCAATTACCCCACCCGCCGCTGGCCGCTGGACAAGTACGTGCGCGATGAGTTTGTCCTCGCCATTCCCCAGGATGCGCCGCCGGGCAGCTACCCCGTTTCTGCGGGGCTGTGGGTGCAGGCCGAGGGATGGCGGCTGCCTGTGCTGGACGCGAGTGGCAATCAGATTGATGACAAGGCGACGTTGTTTACGCTGACGGTGGTTGAGCAGTAATAATAATTACCCCGGAAATTGTTTCACCACTTTGCAAAGTAGAGCTTTATTCAGTTTCCGGGATAATGCCGTAAACTTGCAACTTGCAACTATGACAAACTTCTTTCGCAATAAACCCACGCTTTCACTCACCATTCTGTTCACCCTGCTGGCGGCGCTGTTTTTGCATCGCGTGCTGTTCCCGGCGGCGGGTATGGCGCTGGCGGGGCTGGATGCGCGCAGTTTGTTTGTGCCGTGGTGGGAATTTGCGCGAACGGCCGTCCTCTCCGGCAATCTCCCCTTGTGGGACGCCAACAGCTTTAGCGGCTACCCCTTCCTCAGCAATCCGCAGGTGGCCCTGTTTTACCCGCTGAACTGGCCGCTGCTCTTGCTGCCGGTGCGCTTTGGCTTGAGCTGGCACGTGCTGGTTCACCTGGTGGTGGCCGGGCTGGGCATGTTTTTGCTGGTGCGGCAGCTTAGCGGCAGCACGGCCGGAGCGTGGCTGGCGGCGCTGGCCTTCGCCTTCAGCGGCTTCCTCTCCGCCCGGATTTGGGCGGGGCACATCGGCCTCATCGCCACGGACGTCTGGCTGCCCTGGCTGATCTTAGCAACCGCCTGGAGTGCCCAACGGAAGAATATCTGGTCGGCGATTATCGCTGGTATTCCGTTGGGCCTGGCGATTTTAGCTGGCCACACCACCTCGCTGCTGTACATTGGGCTGGCCTGGGGGCTGTTTGCCGTTTACCTGCTGCTCACCACGCCCCACCGCTGGCTTGTCATCCGCCAGATGGC
This sequence comes from Chloroflexota bacterium, assembly GCA_963169155.1. GTDB lineage: Bacteria > Chloroflexota > Anaerolineae > Promineifilales > Promineifilaceae > Leptofilum. Next base: position 837 of record CAUJGI010000701.1, on the reverse strand, counting down.
GATCATGACGGTGCTGGGCTTTTTGCTGGCCGGGGTGCAGCTGGTGCCGCTGGCCGAATTTTCCACCGTCTCTTCCCGCGCTGCCGAACCGAGCTTTGAGTTTGCCACGGCGTACTCGCTGCCGCCGTCGCACATCATCACCTGGCTGCTGCCGGAATTTTTCGGCGAGCCGACGCGGGCGGGTTACTGGAGCGTGCCCGCCTTCGACGAGCTAACCTACTACGTGGGGCTGCTGCCGCTGTTGGGATTGGCTCTGGCGCTGCGCAAGCCTTCGAAGTTGAGCTACTTTTATTTGGCGCTGGTAGTGCTGGGCTTTTTACTGGCGCTGGGCAGTTATGGCTTCCTCTACGGCATCTTTTACGATTTGCTGCCGCCGTTCCGCCTCGCCCGTGCGCCGGGCCGCGCTGCCTTTTTGCTGGTTTTTGCCCTGCCCGCCCTGTTGGGCGAGGCGGTGGCCCAGTGGGAACGAATCCAGTGGACAGAAAGGCAAGCTGGGTTCATGCGCTGGCTGGTGGGGGGAACGGCCGTTGCCATCCTTACCTCACTCGCCGCCACCGGGGCCGTTTTTGCCGCCCAACATCCGTCCGATACCCGCGGCCGTTTGTGGCATCAGCTTGGGGGTTGGGGATGTGCGTTAGTGGGGATAGTGGTTAGTGGTTGGTTGCTGGTTAGATTCTTTGCGGAGACGGATGCGGTCAGAAAGCGGTATTGGTTGGGTGGGTTAACCTTGCTGCTGGTGGCGGATTTGTGGATTTTTGGCTTTAAGCTGGTGAGGGTGGGCAGTACGGCCGTTGATCCCCTATGGAGCGACGCCAAACAGCTCATCGGCGAGACGGA
>CAUJGI010000700.1 GCA_963169155.1 Chloroflexota bacterium | reverse complement strand
TTGCAGCTCGGCCAGCGCCGCCGCGCGGTCGCCGTTGGCCACAAATTGCAGGCCGCAGATGCCGCGCTCGGTGAGGGCTATCAGGCATTCGCCAAAGGGTGAATCGTGGAAGCCGTACTGAATTGTCAGCCCGGCACCTTTCTGCTTGTACTCGCCGGGGGTGATCGCTTCGTGGGTGACAAACAGGTCGTGCAGGCGGCTGGGGCTGGAGAGTCCTGCCTCGTATGTCGCGTCCAGAATCGACTGCGACTCGGCCAGCAGCTGTTTGGCGTGCTGGATGGTGAGGAATTGCAAAAAGCGCTTGGGGCTGGTACCCGCCCAGCGGCTGAACAGGCGTTGAAAGTGATAGTCGCTCAGCCCTACGTGTGCGGCCACCTCGGCCAGCGTGGGTTGGGCCTGAAAGTTTTCTTCAAGGTAGTGGATGGCGGCTTCGATACGGCCGTAATCGGCTGACAACTCGGCGACCGACAGTTCCACAGATGAATGTTCAGCAAACATAGGTTTCCTCCAATGATAAATCCGCAAATTTGCGCAGATTTCTCTCTTCTTGACTGATAGACCCAATTTTAACGGCGCCCAAGTGGCTTTTCCACCCACTTCTTGCTCGCTTCGGCTTAAGTCTTGAACCTATGCCGGAAAGAGGGTTTACCCTCGCATTTTAGCTGAAAGTTGTCCGTAACACTGAATTGACGCCAATGATCGGTGCCCACCATAATGTCAGACAGTTCAACAACGCGAAAACAAGCCTATATTTTATTCACCCAATTGTCGGAATCCCTTTTTCCGGCAATGCCTTTTGGAGGTGGGAGTGCACACCACTCCCCAAACCTGCTATGAGCAACCATGAAATTTCCATCTACTTTTTTCTACAGCTGGCGTTTATTTTAGCGGCCGTTCGCATTGTCGGCATACTGGCTAAGCGGATTGGCCAGCCCCAGGTGGTTGGCGAAATGATCGCCGGGGTGTTGATTGGCCCCTCTTTTTTTGGCTTGCTATTCCCCGAAACGCAACGGGCGCTTTTCCCCCAGGAAACCATTTCCGTGATTTACGCCGTTAGCCAGGTGGGGCTGGTGATTTACATGTTTTTGATTGGAGCCGAGTTCAACGTGGGGCTTATCCGGCAGCGGATTCGCAGCGCTGCCTTTGTCTCGCTGGCCGGGATTTTGGCTCCGTTTGTGCTGGGCTGTGGCGTGGCCTTGCTGATGCTGCGCAGCCAGACGCTGTTTGCTCCCGATGTGGTTGCCTGGGAAGCGATGCTGTTTACCGGCTCGGCTATGGCCATTACCGCTTTCCCCATGCTGGCCCGCATCATTTACGAACGCGGTCTTTCCGGCACGTCGCTGGGCACATTGGCCCTGGCGGCCGGCTCGATTGACGATGCGCTGGCCTGGTGCTTGCTGGCGATTGTTCTGGCCAGCTTTGGCGCCAACCCGATGATTGCCGTATCGGCGATTGGTGGCGGGGTGCTGTACGCCCTGGTCATTTTACTGGTGCTGCGCCCTTTGCTGCGTCCTATGGAACAACGCGCCCAGCAGAACGGCCGTGTCACTGGCCCGATGCTAGGATTCATTCTAATGCTGGTGATGCTGGGTGCCTGGTTTACCGATACGGTGGGCATCTATGCCGTGTTTGGCGCTTTTATCATGGGTATCGCCATGCCGCGTGGCATCGTCAATCAGGATTTACACCGCCTGCTGGAGCCGGTGAGCACCAACTTTCTTCTGCCGCTGTTTTTTGTTTACTCTGGTTTGAATACCCAATTGGGGCTCATTGTGTCGCCCGGAATGTGGTCCATTCTGCTGCTCGTGATTTTGGCGGCGGTTGTAGGCAAAGGTGTGGCGTGTTGGGGCGCGGCGCGGCTCAGCGGCGAAAGCAACCGGGATGCGATGGCCATTGGCACGTTAATGAATGCGCGCGGGTTGATGGAGCTGATATTGTTAAACATCGGTCTGGAACGCGGCGTCATTACGCCAACCATGTTTACGGTGATGGTGATTATGGCCATCGTTACCACGCTGATGGCTTCGCCCATCTTCGAATGGGTCTATCGGGGCATCCGGCACACGCAAGCGCCAGCGGCCGTAGGTTAGTAGCGGCCCACTTGTTTACAACCAATCATCAAGCACGAATACTTCAAGTTCAGGTGACAAACGCCGCAGCTGAGCGTCATTGCTAACCCAGCCTGTGGCTCCGCTCACCAGTCCCGTTGCAACCAGGAGAGCATCTGCGGGACGCACATTGTATAAAGCGCGTAGTTGAGCTGCTTTACGGGCCACATTCCGCGACACGTCCACGGTGATCAGATTTGGAAAATTAGCCAGCAGAAGTTCGTACTGCCGCGCCACGTCGCCCCGGTTTTGCTTCCAGGGCCAAACCGTTACTTCCATAATGGTGACAGTGGAAATGATGCCCTGACACTTGCCATCTGCAATCGCTGAGAGCACAATCTTGGTGATGGGAAGATAAGTTGGATTGGCTTCAAAGTGGTAAATAAAAATGGCGCTGTCGAGAGCAAGAACGGCGTGTTTGGCTAATTCTCGTCGGAGGGGTTCCATGCGGCGCGCTCCTCGTTGAGATAAACGATTGGCTCAATGTTGCGCCACACTTCTTTATGCAGCCCAGCCATGTAAGTAACATAATTTTCTGGCTTAGGCAGCAGCACAATGACATCTCCCTGCACATCCACTAATAAACGATCACCAGCTTCGATCCCTAGCTGTTTGCGAGCTAAGCTCGGGATGGCTATTTGATAACGGTTACTGACTTTGACAGATTGGGTCTCGCTCATTTCTATACTCGCTTAGCATATTTTTGATAATGCTTAGCATTCTAGCTTTTTTCGTTGCCGAAAGCAAGCTCTTGCAGCACGGCCGTATCCCCCTCCCTCTCTCTCAATTCCACCAGCGCTGCCCTGGCCTGCGCCCCGCCAATTTGCTGCAACGCCCACACGGCATGGCCGCGCATAATCGGTTCCGGGTCGGTGAGCAAGGTGATGAGGGTGGGAACGGCCGTTTCCGACCCCCAATTCCCCGCCGCCACGCAGGCATTGCGCACCAGCCGCGTCCGTTTGATGCGCTGGATAGGGCTGCGGGCAAACCGCCCGGCAAAGCGGGCCTCGTCCAGGGTGAGTAAATCCATTAACGGCGGGGCGGCGGTGTTCCAATCTTCATCAGGATAAAAAGCAATCTCCTGCGTCGGTTTGGCAAAGCGGTTGAAGGGACATACCACCTGGCAGATGTCGCAGCCGTAGACCCAGTTGCCCAGCAACGGCCGTAACTCCCGCGGAATCCACCCTTTCAGCTCAATCGTCAGGTAAGAGATGCAGCGGCGCGCGTCCAGCACGTACGGTTCGGGGAAGGCGTTGGTGGGGCAGGCGTCCAGGCAGCGGCGGCAGGTGCCGCAAGTGGGCATTGAGTCAATTGCCAACTGCCAATTGTCAATTGCCAAAGTTGTTAGAATCTCGCCCAGGAAGAAGAATGAACCCCGCTGTGGGGCAATCAACATGGTGTTTTTGCCGGTGAAGCCGAGGCCAGC
>CAUJGI010000699.1 GCA_963169155.1 Chloroflexota bacterium | reverse complement strand
CTACGGCCTGCGCGATTTTCTCCTCGGGCACCAGTAGATCCAGGTCGCCGATGCCGCGCTGGCCGATGTGGGGGTAAACGGCCGTTGCTAAATACGTTCCCTTCAGCACAATCAGCGGCACTGCTGCCGCCTGCATTTTTTCCGCAATCAGGCGCAGCTCCCGGTAGATGGCCAGATTTTGCAGCGTCGTTTGCTGGTGCTTTTGCTGCATCTGGCTGAGCAGGTGGGGGGGAACGGCCGTTTCCACATCCAGTCCTTGCAATCGAGCGTAAAACAGGGTCAGCACCCGCTGCTGGTGGGCGGCGCGCACCAGCGCTTCCCAGCCCGCCGCATCCAGCTGGCGCAGTTGGGCTGCCGCGTCTGGCTGGGGCACGGGGGTGAGCACCGCCAGGAGAAGGTCGGTGGCCGGGGTGGTGGGTGTGGCCGTGGTTTTGTTGGGTTGGGCAATAGTCGCTGCCGGGCTAACGGCCGTTGCCTCAGCAAAAGACGAGAGAATTGTGTACTGTTCGTGCCCTGCCGCGCCGGTGAGGATTGTTGTGCCGCAGCGCAGCCAGGCATGGGCCTGCATCGCCTGGGTTTTGTTTTTAGCAACCCCCAGGTAGAGCGTGCTGTGAATATGGCGGCGGCGCAGCATTGCTTTGGCGCTGATCGCCTGGGCCAGGCAGGCGCTTTCCCACGGCGTGCGCCGGGCCATCGCGCGCACCGCCCAGCCAATGCGGCTGGCACTTTGCACCGTTGGCGACGGAACGGCCGTGGCTGATTCGTGCTGGAGTGTGCCCAGCCGCGGTGCAATGCGGCGGAAGGGTACCGTCAGCAGCGTCAGGCGGACCAGGGCCAGCCAGACGGTGGCTTCCAGCAGCAGAAGCCGGTCGGCCCAGCTGAGCTGCCGGAACTTGCCCAGCGCGTTAGCTGACCTCATAAACCATGCCCTCCCGATGCAGTTCGTTGAGAAAGGCCAGTACATCCGCCTGACACTGCGCCGGGTCCACGTCAAACGCGTCGACCAACTTCTGGCACAGAGCGTCGATGGTTGTGGGTGCGGCGATGTTTTCCCAAATCTGGCTGCCAATGGCATCCAGGCCGTAGTAGATGCCTTTGTCCAGGCTCATCATGACCAGTTCGTTGTCTACGGTGGAGGTGATAAATTCTTCGGAACGCACGACACGAGATTCCAGGGTAAGTGTTGCCATATCTTTTCTCCAAATTGAGCCTTAAGAGTGGGCCAATCTTCAAGATTGGCCCACTCTGGGCTAGACGGTTACCTGGTTGATAACGGGACGGCCGTTTTCATCCAAATAGCCAAATGCCTGCATCGCTGCCCGATGATGATAACAAATCGTGTCGATTTGAGCTGGCGTGAGTTCGGTTTGCCAGCGGCCTGCCTGGCCGTGGCGGAAAAATGTGGGTGTGTCGGGCAGGCGTTCTTTGAAGCCAACGGCCGTTTCCTGCTGTTTTACCTGGTCAAAAGATGAAAAGGCCACGGCTTTGGCCAATCGCTCCGGCTCAACGGGCAGGCCTACGGCCCGGAGCAGCGTTGCAAACGTCGCCAGCGGCGCGTGACGCAAATCTTCATAGCGGACCAGGTGCACGGGCAGCTCGGTCTGGCTGGTCCAGCTTTGCACGTGGGCGTGCCAGCTGCCCATCCATTGCGGCAGCTGGCGGTGCAGTTTATGGCCGCTGCTGGCCAGGCCATACTGCTCGTCGGCCATGTGGGCGATGGCCTGGTTCAGGGGAACGGTCAAATGGTTGGCCATCGAGGCGGCAATGTCGAGCGGGTTACGAATGAGGTAAACGGCCGTTTGGGTCGCTTCTTTGGGGAAAATCGGTTGGCCTGCGTCGGTGCAGCGGTAGGCATCGTGGACCTTCACAAACAGCGTCTCGGGGCTATCCTCGGCCCAGCGACGGTACATCCAGGGGCGGGCGCGATCAATTTCAACGGCCGTTAAATCCGACGATTCCACCCCCGTGAGCCTGTCGAACAGCTCGCGGGTGCCCGCGTGCATGCTGTCTTCCAGGTTGTTGATGTCGGCGGGGGTGTCGCCGTTTTGCAGGTAGTTGTTCAGGAAGATGCGCACCCAGGTATTGCCCGATTTGGGGTAAGAAGCCAGCCAGACGATTTTGCTCATGCCAGGAAATCTGCCTCGATGAGATCGGCCAGGGCGTAGGGCTGGAACGGGTTTTCCGGCCGGTAAACCCGGCGCAGGCGAATCTGGTTGGCCACGGCCACCGACTGCCGGAAATGATCGGCGTGGCGGTTCATGCGCTTGAGGGCCATTTTTTGCCAGGTGTGGTCTAGAAAGACGTTGAACTTGCGGGCATCTTGCAGCGGCTCCAGGCGCAGGCCGGGTTCGTTGCTGGGGGTGAGCACGTAAACGGTGTGCAGCGGCAGCGGGCTGTTGTCTAACGCGACGGCGGCGGGCACGGCAAATTTTTCCAGTTCAGGGCGCACCCGTTCCAGGTTTTCGGTGGCTTTGTGCAGCAGCTCGGCGCTGTCGGCCCACAGCTTGAAGTGGGGGTAACTGGGGGCGACGACGGGACGGCCGTTTTCATCCAGACTAATCGCCGCCACATCATCGGTCAGCATGGCGTAGCCGCGCTCCAGAAAGGTGGCCAGCAAGGTCGATTTGCCAAAGCCGGAGTGCCCGGTGAACAAAACGGCTCCCTGCGGCGTGCGAATGCCGCTGGCGTGCAGCGGCAAGATGCCGCGCTGGTGCAGCAGCAGGGCAGCGGCTGTGCCCAGCAAAAAGAGGCGCAGCCGGGTTTCCGGCGCGCCCGGCTCAGGCTGGATGATGATTTTGTCGCCGTTTTGCACCAGGTAGCTGGCCACGCCCGGGAAACAGAACAACACCGCATCCGGTGTCACCTGCTGAAACGGGCCAGCATCAGAGGCCTGGGGGAGAACGTCTGGCACCTGACCCAGCGACACCGTTACGTCGATGGTTACGGCCGTTGTGGGTGTGCCCATTTCTGGGCAGGCAAATGGCAGATTCCAGGTAAGGCCAAAAGCGGAATAGGTGAAGTTTTCCATACAAATAATTGTGTCGTCAGTTAAAAGAGATAATGCCACAAGTTCCCCATTCACCCTATTTGGTTAAATAAGTTGCTAGAACTTGTGGCAAAATCATCCGATC
>CAUJGI010000698.1 GCA_963169155.1 Chloroflexota bacterium | reverse complement strand
CTTCAGACCTTCAATGCCAACATCAACAACCGCTTGGTAGTCGGCCGGATCGGTGATACGCAGTTGTTCAATCACCGCGTCCATTTCCGGGCTGGACCAACGTCCTGGATGGCCAGCGGCCACCTCGCCGATTGGCGTTTCATAAGCCGAATTCCAGAGGTCGAGTACCCGGTACAGGTCGGGACCTGCGCCCCAGGGTTCTTGAGCGGGCCAGTCGCTTGAAACCTGGAAGTCGCCCGTGTTATACAGATCAGCTCGCGATTCCGACGGGAACGCTTCTGCATCAATGCCAAACTTCTGCCATTGTTGCGCCGCAGCGACGGCATTTCTTGACCCCATATCTGTCGCCAGATCGGTATCAGTCAAAATATTAATTTCCCAGGGTGTGCCATCCGGCAGCAGCCACATACCGTCGCCGTCCCTGGAGAAACCATTTTTGACGAGCAGCTGTTCGGCAACTTCAGGCGCAAATTTGTACCAGCCAAGCCCGAAAGCTTGATCTTGAGCGGCCTGATCTTCCGGCACAACAAAGCCGCGGCTGCGAGCATATTCGATAACCCGCTGCGGTGCATCAGGATCATAGGGTTTAAACGTCTCCCCATTACCCAGGTCAAGTTCGAACTCCATCAGCCATTCTTCCATTGGCGCGATGAAATCTTCGGGATAGGAGCCAAGCGAAGGAATATGAACAGGGCTCATTGCCCCAGCACCATCAACTGCGATGCCCACATATTCAGCGATGTCAATCGATAGTACCAACGCCCAACGCACGTCGGCGTTGTCGTAAGGTGCCACGGTGGTGTTGAAGGCGATACCCGTGATAGCCGGGTCGTTGTTCACCACCCAGGGGTAGGATTGCTGGTAAGCTCTTGAGGATTCGGACTGCGCTAAAACGGATTTAAGCCCTTCCGATGACAGATTAACAACATCAGCTTCGTGGGTCAATTGGGCCAGGATTTTGGCACCTTCATTGGCGAAGTATTGGAGAACAATATATTTTGGCCCGGGTTCGCCGTACATGATACCGGTCGGGCTTTTGTCCCAATCTTCTCGTTTTTCCCAGATTGTCCAGAATCCGGATTCATCATAACTGTGGAGCTTATAGGGTCCTGTTCCCACATAGGGATTAAATTCGAAGGTGACAAGATCCTCCACCCCTTCAAAGATGTGCTTGGGCATGATCCACGTGGCCCCCCAGCGATCCAGGAAGGTGGTATGGAAACGGGAGTTGGGTTGATTCAGTTCAAAAACAACGGTGTGATCGTCAGGCGCAGACACGCTGGCAACGTTGTCGGCAAAGAAGGTGTGAGCGTTTAATCCTTCGGTAGCGATGAGTGTTTCAACCGTAAAGACGACATCAGCCGATGTAAACGGGGTGCCATCATCCCAGGCAACACCCTCACGGAGCGGAATTTCAAGTTGGGTAAAATCATCGTTGTAAATCGGATCGCCGGCGGCCAGACCATTGATGATTTCGCCAGTGGCAAAATCAACGGACCACAATGGTTCGTTAGCCAGGTTTTGCATTCCGCGATCCCGCCACTTCCAGCCGACCCATTCATTAAAATTACTGGGAGAACCAACACGGCCGGTTAGAATATCTACAATTAGCGTTTCGTTTCGGGGTAAACCGAGAACATCCGGCGCATTGAGGGGTTCTGCGGCCGATTCTTCGGCTGGGACTTCTACAACTACCTCTTCCGTAACAACGCGGGTGACTTCAACGGCCACACCTTCTACTTCGATGGTCTCGGTGACAACGCGGGTCACTTCCATCACTTCGGAAACAACGCGGGTCACTTCGACAGGTGTGCTGCTGCAGGCAACAAGCACCAGAAAGGCAATCAAGAGCGTGGGAATAAGCTTTTTCATTTTTCTCTCCTTATTCTCTATTTGTGGAGACCAAAAGCTTTGGAAAAGGTTTCACCTTAAAAAAGCTCTTGGGCTTTTTAAAGGAAACCGAGAATAGCCTTTGTGTTTTTCAATAACTTTTGGCGATTTGGGTAAACAGTCAGGCAGGGATAATACGCAGTTATTATGTCAAATCCATAGTACCTCCTGTTAAGGAAACAACGAAGCATTGTAAGCTTGTCAATTGAGGGTAACCTTTGTTGTCTTTGTGAAGTTATGCAAACGTTTGCAACACTTTGCAAAAAAAACCTGTTTAATGTTGTTCCCAGGTAATGTAGAGCGGTCGATTCTTGTTTGATATGTTCGGGGCTGCGTACTGTGAGCCCCAGCTAAATGATGTGCGCGACCAAGAAAAAGTTGCGGAATTGTGGGCTGCGTATAACGTGACCGGCAGCGCACTCAAACGGGCAAGTTATTCTTAGATGGTCACAATAGACAGGCAAATTCGCCTGTTAGCTCAAGTGAGTGAGGGCTTGCACAACGTTAGCACGAATCTCTAATTTCAGGATTTACTCTTGATAACACGCGATACTGTGAAATAAGAGATGTCGTCCTTCAGGCCTGCAGCAACGGCTATTACCCTATCAGACGATTTTCTATGTGCCACCTTCATCCCAATACTATTGCAAGCGCTTGCAATAATTTACTTGATTTTCAGTGGGATGTCAATATAATCTTGCAAACGTTGTTAGAACCCGGACACGCTTATGTACATCACCCGACATCAAACAGTCAACGGCCCCCTTTGGGCAGTAGATGGTCATTTTTTGCCCCAGCCCATCAATTTAAAAACATTGTTGGCGATGCCTTCTGCGACAATGGTAAGTATGCTTCACGCTTTGCCTGTGGGCGAAACGGCCGTCCACCATCTCCTCCCTCCTCTCGATCCAGACCATGAAGTTTGGGCCGCCGGGGTTACTTACCGGCGCAGCCGAGAAGCACGCGAGCATGAGTCGGACGTGAAGGACGTTTACGAAAAGGTTTATTCGGCCGAACGGCCAGAACTGTTCTTCAAAGCTGTCGGCTGGCGAGTCATGGGCCATCAGATGCCCATTCGTATGCGCCAGGACAGTTTTTGGAACGTGCCCGAGCCAGAGCTGACGCTGGTGATTAACAGCAGTAAAGAAATTGTTGGTTTTTGCGTTGGTAATGATGTCTCCTCTCGTGACATTGAAGGTGCCAACCCGCTGTACCTGCCTCAGGCAAAAATTTACAACGGTTCTTGTGCCCTTGGTCCGGGCATCTTTCTGGCCGAAGCAGACCATGTGGTGGATTTGGCTATCCAGATGGACATTGTACGCGCCGGTGAGATCGTTTATCAGGGTGAAACGCGCAGTTCCCAGATGAAGCGCAGCCTGAGTGAACTGGTTCATTACCTTACCCAGGAGATGGATTTCCCTTATGGTGCCTTCCTGATGACTGGCACCGGCCTTGTACCGCTGGATGATTTTTCACTTCAGCCTGGCGATAAGGTACGAATTACGATTGGCTCTCTTCAGTTGGAAAACACAGTTCATGGTTAATAAAGCAGGAGTTGTTGATGGCTTTACAACCCGTTTTAGTTGGCGGAGCGTGGCGGCAAAGCAAAAATCCGGCAGGTTCTTTTTCGGCCGTTAATCCGGCTACAAAAATATCCCTGCCCGAGCAATACCCCATTTCTGGTCCAGAAGATATCGATCTTGTTTTGCAAGCCGCGCAAGGGGCAGTGGCGGAACTGCGTTCCGCCGGTTCGCCCGCCGCCCTGGCCCATTTTCTCGATTGCTTTGCTGAACAGATTGAAGCCAGAGTCGATCAGTTGGTGGCAACGGCCGTTCTGGAAACAGCCCTTCCTGCCGAACCCCGGCTGCGTTCGGTGGAGCTGCCTCGTACCACCAACCAACTGCGCCTGGCGGCCGAAGCGGTTCGTGACGGCTCCTGGCATCGGGCCACGATTGATACCGGGAGCAACATTCGGTCTATGTTGGGGCCTTTAAACGGGCCTGTGGTGGTGTTTGGCCCCAATAACTTCCCTTTTGCTTTTAACGCCATAGCCGGAGGCGATTTTGCGGCAGCGATAGCCGCCGGAAATCCGGTCATTGCCAAAGGCAATCCCGGCCACCCCGGTACCACCCAAATTTTGGCCGAAGCTGCCTTTGCTGCGGTGCAGGCGAGTGGTTTACCTTTGGCGATGATACAGCTGATTTACCACACTGCGCCCGAAGTAGGTTTAGGCCTTGTGTCGGACGCACGTATTGGTGCAGCGGCTTTTACCGGAAGCAAAACGGCCGGTCTGGCGCTCAAGGCAGCGGCCGACAGGGCGGGAAAACCGATATATTTGGAAATGTCGAGCATAAATCCGGTGTTCCTCTTGCCGGGGGCGATTCGGGAGCGGGGTGGCGAGATAAGCAGAGAACTGTATGCATCCTGTTCCTTGGGGGCGGGTCAGTTTTGTACCAAGCCCGGCATTGTGGTTATGCAACAGGATGAAAACAGCCAGCGGTTCATTAAAGAATTGCAATCATACTTTGGCCAAAATGTGCCCGGCACCCTGCTCAATAAAGCAGGGCTAACCAGTGTTGCCAAAGCTGTAACCACCTTGCAAGAACAGGGTGCAGAAATTCTGACAGGCGGTTACGCCGTGGCTGGGGCACGATTTGCTTTTGCCAATACGCTGCTGCAAGTATCCGGCGACCATTTCTTGGTCCATCCGGTCGACCTACAAACGGAAGCGTTTGGTCCCGTTTCTCTGCTGGTGATTGCCGAAGATATTAACCAAATGAGGGCAATCGCCGCCCAACTCGAAGGCAACTTAACCGGAAGTATTTATTCTCATTCACAAGATGAGGATGACAACGCATACGACCAGATTGAACTGGTGCTGCGGGGCAAAGTTGGCCGTTTGCTGAACGACAAAATGCCAACCGGAGTCGCTGTTGTACCCGCGATGAATCATGGTGGTCCGTTCCCGGCAACCGGCCATCCTGGCTTCACCGCGGTTGGTTTGCCCGCTGCCCTGCTGCGTTTTGCGGCGCTGCATTGTTACGACAATGTCCGCCAGCACCGCCTGCCGCCGGCGCTGCAAGATAAGAATCCAAACGGCCGTATGTGGCGTCTCATTGATGGCAATTGGTCACAACAAGATATCTGATTCCGCACTCCCAACTCTCGAAAACGTCTTGGGTGATGAGCCTCTCGCCCGTTGTTGGGACTGTGTGTGGGCGCAGGTCTCGATCACTGTTGAAGGCGGTGTATCCACGGCGGCTCAGCTCGTGACAGACCGAGGTTTTGCCCGTGCCAGAAACGCCCTCGATCAGAACATTTCTCTTACCCATTGTCCTTACCTTCTTGGTGTGTCTGTTGGATGATTTGACACGTTG
>CAUJGI010000697.1 GCA_963169155.1 Chloroflexota bacterium | reverse complement strand
ATTTGTGGCCGCCAATTATTTTTGTCTTCATCTTTCATATCGTCTGGCAGCGTAAGCGTGAACGGATCGTAGGACATCAGGCTGCCCGACGAGAAGAAATTGACGATACCGGCATTCAAATTATAGGTTCGAGCAGTGACTTTTGTATTTATGCTGAGCGGCATATTGGCGCCCGCTTTATTCAAGAGAACGTTGGCAAACATATTATTCTGAAAGCCAATAGATTGTTTGCTGGGCGGATTTTGCGGATCGTATCCCATCAGGGGTGAGGGGCAGGGTGTGGCGTTGTAGGTCAGCCCCTCCCAACCAGTAATCTTAAATTCCCCACATGCCCAACTTTGCATCAGATATTTAGTGCTGATGCCACCCCAGTGAGCAATCTCCTGCTTTAGTCGGTCAAAGCCGAAGCTGTCTGACCAATCCGACTCGGCTAATTTAATGACGGCGTGGAATTGATCGCTCACTTCAAAACGATTGCCCACAATATAGCCCATTTCCTGGTCTTCCAGCCCTGTTTGCCGGTCCCCGAACCCCATGGATTTTGTGTCTAGAACTGTTAGAGCGGTGGAAGAGTAAAAAGCGAGTGCCAGGAATTTAGTGGCATAGCCTGAAATTTGGTAATCACCCAGCCCAACAAGCAGCAAAATTAAGTCAACGATAGCTACAATGCCGATGATGATGGCACCGATTGGGTTCAGGGCAATGATGAATAACAAGATGGAAAGCAGGATGCCCGCCAGCAGCGCAGCAATGGCTGAGGGAGAAAAATCACCAGCGGCAAAAAACATGCCAATCTGTATGCCAATATCGATGGCCAGCATCACGGCCCCAACTTTAGAAACTTTGCTGATGGAGGTTGTGGTTTGCTTAAGTGACGAAAGTCGTGTGGCACCTTCCTTGACAGCGTCTTTCATCCCTTTGACCGTGTCGTAAACCGTATCAGCGGTTCCAATTGCATTGGAAGCAATGGCTTTTGAGTGTGTATACCAGTTTGAGCCGCTCACCGTCGCCGCCATCTTGTTAACTTGCTCGTACGTGCTCAGTTCCTCTTCCTGGTACTGCCCCAGCACGGATACGATTGCCTGGTCTACATTGTTGATGAAGCTGGCCAGGCTGGCCGTAAAGCCCATGTCGCGGGCTTCTTGCAGGTTAGACTGCATGTATTGGTGCGTTTGGGCCGGGCCACCGGCCAGAATTAAACCGCTGCCTTTTTGGCCCAGGTTGCCTACTTCTACCAGGTAGCCGGGCAGGGTGCTGAGGTTGGCCGGATCGTTGTATTTGGCGAGCGGGGTTTGGTAGTAGCGTTCGTAGAGGTCCTGGTCTGTGGGCGGAACGGTTTTACCGGTAACGCCGTCGATGTTGAGGATGCTGTTACGGCCGTTTTGCCACGTCACATAATAAGCCAGGGTCACTGCCGACAGCTGCTCCGTGGTGATGTTGGGGTATTGATCTTGCAGGGTTTGTTTGGCACTGCTCACGCTGCTGTTGATGCGAGTGAGCACCGTCTTGTCGTACTCGGTGCCGCTGACAATGTCCCAGCCGTCGCGCATGTGCAGCTCCAGTGATCGCTGCTTCACCAGGAAAATCTGGTTCAGATTTACGCCCAGCGTATTCACGGGTGGGTTGAACTGTTTCAGGCTGTCCTGGCTGAAAAGCCCTATGTTGGATTCGCTGGCCAGGATGACGACCGACGTTTCATCCATGGGATAGTTGTCTGCCAGGAATGATTTTACGCGGCTGTTGAAATCCTTGACGCCTTCTTCAAAGTGGGCGTAATACATGGACGGCGTGTCCATTTCTACGGTGGTGGTGATGCCCCATTTTTCTTCAATGGGCGTGTTGGCTCCGCTAAAGCGGGCATCAATTTCTGTTAGCGTCAGTGCGCCATTGTTCAGGTAGGCGGCGCTGAGGCCAAAAAGCAGCTGGAAAAGCTGGCGATCATCGCCGGGCATATCGGGGGTACCGAGGACGGCGCTGTTGAAACGGCCGCTTGTGGTCACGGTCCAGCCGGTCAACCGCATCGCGCTTTCTTTGTACAGGTGGACCGGTTGGTCTTTGCTGGTAACGCCATTGCCATTTTCGCTGTCAATTTTGGCCTGGACCATCCACACAATGTGCGCCTTTTGCCAATGAATGCCCGCCTGGTTGAGGCTGGCCAGAGTCTCTGGCCCATAAGCCATGTGCAGGGAAAATGCTTCTGAATTGCCCCCGCTGCCCACAGAAGTGAGCGGGATGAGCATTTCCCGGTATCCATTTTCGTCCACCTCTTTCATGGTGATGACGTTGTACTCTTTGGAGAGGGCATCTCCCGGTACCGCGTTTGTTGCTACCGACAGCAGTGGAATGAGGCGGATGTCATCTTGTGATTCGTTCAAATCCTTGATGAGGCCGAGGTGGTCAAAGCCCCAGTCCAGCGGAGAAAAACCATAGCGAAGATGGTCCAGATTTTCTGGCTGGACCTGCATGTCTACGTAGACGTAGCCGTTGTAACTGCCGCTGATATTGAAACTAAACGTATCTGTGATGGTGGCTGAGCCGTAAGTGGGGGCGTCGAAGTAGTTTGTCACCGAGTTGGGTGACAGATCGAAGCGATCGGAAACGCCGTCGCCGTCATCATCGGTGTCCCACAGGTTGGGGATGGTGTCGCCGTCTAGATCCCAGGAAGCGGCCGTTCCCCCCTTCGTCGTCATCCATTCAGCATCATCATTCACCCCATCCAGGTTGGAGTCTGGGTTCAGTGGGTCACTGTACCAGGCCTTTTCATTAAACGTAAAACCGGCAACTTCCGTGCCGTCGTTAATGCCGTCAAAATCGGTGTCGGCTTCGTTGGGGTTGGTGCCCAGGCAATATTCGGCGTCGTCGGCCAGACCATCACTGTCGCGGTCGCCGTTGCCGCCCTTGCCGCAGTAGGTGTCGGGCTGGTACGTGGCCGCCGCAGAGATGAGTTCGTTTTTGGCCGCCGCATCGGTTAAGGGCAGCGTGGCGGTCTCGGCGCTGGTTTCAGCGGCCAGCGTGTTCACGAGCGGCCTGACCGATTCGGCCGCATGGGCCTCGTGCGCAAAATACAGGCTGGTGTTGATAATTTGCAAAATGGGCGTCAGCAGCATGATGGTGACGATCGAGATCGCCACAAAGCTGTACATCCAGCGGCGGCGGTAGAGCAGAAAAAGCATGGCCACGACAGCCACAAAGGAGAAAAACAGCGCCACATTGGGCAAGGCAGTTTTCGCTGCTTCCAGGATGACCTCAGGCGAGGGCAGAATGGAGGTAGCGAATGAGGTGGCGGCAACGACCTCGGGGTCAAACTGGTAGTCGATGACCATGATGATGTCGGCATCGTAGTACGTGTCGATTTCGGGCATGACCATATCAATTTTCTGGCGCAAAGGCAGGCCGTTGGCATCGAGCCACACTTTGCCGGTGCCAGACAGGCGCTGGAGCACGGGGGATGCGCCCGCACTGAGCCCAAGCGCGCTGGCGCCGGGCGTTTTTTCCAGCTGGGCCTGCATTTGCAGGCGGACGTGTTCGGCAAAGGCAGGGCCGTCGATATCGTAGGTGTAGCAGGAAACGGCCGTAGCAAAAGGCGCACTGTCTGAGGTACAAGGCTGCACATTTTCGGCCGCTGCCAGGTAGCTCAAATAATCGCCGTTGGGCGAGGCGAGGCCCGTCATGTTTTCGGTGAGAACTTTTTCGCCTTGCTGGAGCACATAGCTTTCGCCGTTTTCCATCACCAGCGTCACGGGGGTGGGGTCCAGACCCAGCCCATCCATGCTCACGCTCATCATCGAGTAGTCGGGCAGCGTCACCTCACCTTCAACCTGCATATCCACCCGCTGTTCACTCTGGCCAATCATGTTGGGCACCGGCCGGGGCACCAGCGTTTGCTCGCTTTGCGCGCTGAAGCGGTAAGCGCCAACGGCCAAAACGCGCTGATACGCCTCTTCCAGGGAGAGCGGTGGCTCTGCTGGTACATTTTCATCTTCTTTTGGTTCTGCCTGAGTAATGGTTTGTTCCGGGGCTGAGTGGGGAGCGGTTGGCTGGGATGCTGCTACACTTTCTTTTATGGCGAGGAGGTTAACAATCAGCAGAAATAGACCCAGGCCAACAATGGTGGATACGAAGATTTTATGGATTTTGGTTTTCATGTCCCCACTCTTTCGAAGTGCAGGGGAAGGAGGTCAACGTGGACACGGCCGTTCCAGACACTTCATTGAAGATAGTTAAGTTTCAGGGGACACGCAGCCGTTTAATTCAGATTTTTTTTATCTGGGAGTTGGGGAATTGTGCTCAACCCTGACTGGTAACTTGCCAACAATTCTTGTTATAAAGAACACGCGATTTTCATCTGGCAGGTATCTTAGGGAGAGCATTTATTACTGTCAGTAGTACACAGGTCAATAAGCGTGTCGTCGTGATGGGTCCTGATACAGATTTCCTAGTCAGGGCGAGTTAACCTGGCAATGAGTGAGGTTAAAGGCTTTAGATTAATCTGCTGAGAGTTTTACGGCCGTTTGCAGCAGTTCGTGTTGGCCGTAGCCGAGCTGCCAGGTCAAGACGTCATGGATAGGGTGGAATTGGGCGCTGGTGACGTAGAAGTCGGTCTCCAGGCGGGTGGGGTCGTATTGGTCGGCCTGGGCGGTGAAAATGGCCCAGAAAAAGTGGGGATATGGGTAGGGGTAGCCATCTGGTTTGGGCGCAAGATGTTGGAAGTGGTAAAAGCCGATGACGGACGGTTCTCGCACCGTCCAACCTGTTTCTTCACCAATTTCCCGGTGCAGCGTTTCCAGGACGGTTTCACCCGATTCGCGCCGCCCGCCGGGGATGATGTACGGCTGGTTCTCGTGATCGTGAATCACCATCACCTCGTCGCCGCGCCGCAAGATGACCCGCGCGGAGCTGATCAGCCCGTCTGGCGGCAGGGTGGTTGAGCAGTAAATGTTTTCCTGCAAGGGCAGGGGTGTTTTTTGCCATTCCCAGGTGCGGTGATGAGTGGCAACGGCCGTTTTTCCACGCAAAAAATCTGTAGCTGAGACAATCATTGGTTGCGAAAACCCTATGTCTGTGTTTTGTACTGTCATT
>CAUJGI010000696.1 GCA_963169155.1 Chloroflexota bacterium | reverse complement strand
GGTACGGCCGTTTTTGTTCCGTTCGCCTGGCCAGTGACGGAACACCTTGACGTCATCCATCAGCCGCACTTGCGAAACAATCGACGCCTGCATCTCTGGCGAATCGCCAGCCGTTGGCTTCTTCAACACAGTGAGCGCGCCCGCTTTCAGCGCATCAAACGTGTGAATGCCATCAAAATTGCTGCTGATCATCACGATGGGGCACGGCGTCTCTTTCATAATTTGCCGGGTGGCCTCATAGCCATCCATCACCGGCATGTTGATATCCATTGTCACCAGATCTGGCTTCAGGCGCTGCACCAACCGCACGGCTTCAGCCCCATTGCTAGCCGTGCCAATTACCTGAATGCCGGGCGACTTTTCCAAGAGGGAAACCAACGCCTTGCGGCAGATCGTTGAATCCTCGGCAACCACGACCCGAATTGGCGACGAGATACTGCCAGGTTGCTCAGATAGTTTGTGTGCTTTTGTCATGGTTGGCAACGCGTTAACATTTTTTTGCGTGGCATCACCTGGCTCAGCTTTATTAGGTAGAAGTGAATTCTTTTGCATAGTTTTGTCGCTAAACCCCACTCACAAAATAGCTGTTTTAGGTAAAAAACCGAGTTTTCAATAACAACTATAGCTTTTAAGTAAACCGCACAAAGTTCCTGAAAGAAAAAATCGTTTGTTTTGCTGCGGTCCACTTAAGTGATTAAAAGAGCACCTGGAGGCCCATTCAAGATGGCCTCCCTCCATCAAGCTAACCTGAATTAATGACAGTTATTCTTCTCGTAACTTGTAATGATCGACCAACCCTTCCATCTTTTGAGCCAGCGCAGCCAGTTCGCGCGCCGCTTTTTCTGTCTGGTTGGTTGCCGCCAGGTTCTGCATGGTGGCATAATTGATATTTTGCATAGCCAGAGCAATCTGCTCCATACCGGTTGCTTGTTGATGCGAACTGGCCACAATTTGCAAAGCGGCCGCGGCACTTTCACTAATGCTTTCCGTCATATGTTCCATCGTCGCGCTGGCCTGATCTGTCAACTGCACGCCGTAATCAACCCCTTTGGTGCCTTCTTCGGTCGCCATAACGGCCGCATTTGTCGCCCGCTGAATCTCATTCAAAATTGCTTTCACCTGGGCCGTCGCCTGCTTGGACTGCTCTGCCAGATTGCGAACTTCCACGGCTACAACAGCAAACCCTTTGCCGTGCTCACCCGCTCGCGCCGCCTCTACCGAGGCATTAAGCGCCAGCAAGTTGCTCTGTGAGGCAATTTCGTTCACCGTCGCCGTGATTTCACCAATTTGCTGGGTCTGCCCGCTGAGGTCGAGGATGTTCTCGGCAATGCTCTCGACGCGCTCCTTAATCTCACTCATGCTCTCCAGCATGTGAGCCAGAGCCACCTGGCCAGCCTGAGACACCTCGTTGGTACGCTGCGCCAACTCAGCCACTGATTCAGCCCGGTTGAACGCTTGTTCCGCGATTGTTTTCACTTCGTCAATCGTTGCCGTAGTTTGCGAGATGGCCGAAGACTGCTCACTGGCGCTGGCGGATTGTTCGTTGGCCGCAGCCAAAATTTCAGTGGCCGCATCGGTGATGTTTAGCGCCGATTTGCGAATTTGCGCCGTAATTTCGCTAATCTTGTCAACCATGTCGTTCAAGTGACGCCCTAACACGGTCAGGGCATCCGTGCCACCATTAAGCGAAAGACGGGTTGATAAATTACCAGCCTTGACCTCCGTGATAAACCGAAGATATTCATCCACGTAGTTGGCAATGTAGGCTTGCTGATCCTGTTCGGTAATTCTCTGACGCTGGATGTTGTCTACTGATTCATTGATGATGTGCCCCAGCTTCGTCAAAGGCGTGCTGTCGTCATCATCAACAAACGCCAACCGGCTGTCCAAATCACCTCCGCCAACTCTTTCCAAAAAGGCAGCGTATTCAACAACTGTATTTTGCAGCAGCTCTTTGGCGCTGGCTTCGGCTTCGATACGCTGCTTCAAATTCAAGACCATTCGGTTAAAAGCGGTGGCCAACACTCCAATTTCATCATTGGAAGTTACTTCGACCTGTTTAGATAGATCTCCGGCCGCCAATTCGGTAGCAATTGCGGAGAATTGGGTGATGGGTTCAGAGATGCGACGAGTTAACACAATGGCGATGGCAAAGCCAACGGCCGTTACCCCAATCATGCTCAAAAACTTGAGCGTGGTCGCCATGCTGATGGTGCGATTGATTCCCTCGATGGCCACCAACAGGTCGCCTTCGGCATCTTCTCTCACCAGCATATCGGTTGCCTGGATGGCAGTGATATTCTCGGATAGTGCGGCCATACTGGATTGAATCTCGGTGGTGAGATCAACATATTGTTGAAAGAGATCGTGATAGCTGTCGATCGCCGTAAAAAGCGCTTCCTTTTCCACATCCGTTAAGACATACGTATGAACAAACGTGGTATCTTGCTTGAATTGGGCAACCATTTGCGCCAGTTCATCAACCGCATTGGGGTTGCCGCGCCGGGTAAACTCAATTTCGTTTTGTTGAATGAGGAAAAGGTCAATTTGCAGCTGCTCAAGCCCCTGGTTGGCAATGCTTGCTTTAATCGACTCCATGACAGCATACATTTCGCCTTCCAGACCAGAGTCATTGTCACCCAATTGTTCAACAGCAGCAGCAACGGTAAAGAAAGTTGACCGAAAATCACGTGTCAGCGTGTTGATGTTTTCCAGCAGCAGGGCATCGTCTTCATACCCACCGGCTCGTTCCAGGGCCGCCCCTTCGGCCACGTATCGCTCCACGTTAATCACGAGTTCATCAATATGGCTGTAGGCGTGGGCTTTTACTTCGGCAAATTGGGCTGTATTGGCACTTTCGAAGTAATCGGCCGTATCTTGCTGCATATCCAGCAAATCAATCGCGATTCTGTTAGCCAGCGTGGCCACCTGTGTGTCGGAAGCAATCGCTTCTTGCACACTGGCCCTGATTCTTCCCAGGGAAATCAGGCCAATCACGCCAATGGTGAGGGCAAGAAAAATCATGATGCTAAAACCGATAAATAGTTTTCGCCCTACCGTCAAAGTCATGCGATTATTTTCTTTGTCCATGAGCATAAATCCTTAAATTTGGAAAGCCTCAGCCTTTTTCAAGGCAGCCTAGTACTGAAGCAAATTTCTTTTGACGGTTAGAAGCAATGGGAAATTGCTTCAGTTTAAGTGTTTCGCCATTACCTCGATATCCGACAAAAGATCTTTGGCGAAACACTAGATTTCCTCGTGAATGATCAAACGCTTGTTGTTCAGGAGTGTCTCCAGGTTGAGAACCACCAACATGTCGGCCGTGACGCCCAAGGTAAATTCGACCTGGCTGTCGTTCAGGCTTGATACCATCGGTGTTAGATCATCCTCAAAAAGGGTCAATACGTTCTCTACTTCATCAGCGAGAAGACCCAATTCCATCTCATCTTTGCTGCCCGCCCCCTGATCTTCACTGGCAATGACGATAATCTTGCTGTTATTGGCTAGTGAAGCTTTGGGCAGGCATAAAAAGGCGTGCAGGTCTATAACGGAAAGCAGCCGACCACGGGCGCTAAATACGCCAACGACAAATTCGGGCGTGCGAGGGACAGGGGTAATTTGCCGCAGCGGGTAAATTTCACGGACGTGATTGACTTTGATGCCATACCGTTTGCCGCCAAGGCTAAAAACCAGTAATTCGAGCGTTGTTCCTTCAGACGCTACGTGCAGAGGGATGGCCAGCGCTTCAGCCCGCCGCTGCCAGATAGCCGCTATCTGTTCGGCCGAAAGCCGTTGTTCGTCATCGTAGCTAAAGCAAGCCGGTTGGGCGAAGCCGTTCAGGTGGTGAGAAGCGGAACGGCCGTTTACCCCATTCACATAGATTTGCCCATTCTCACTACTCATTGTTCTTTCTCCCGCAGCAGTTCTTTGGCCTGGTGCAATAACCAGCCAACATTTTCGCCGTTCTCCGGCAGGAACTGATCGCCAGGCATACCTTCCAGGATCTTTATAGCGTTGCTTAAGGAGCGCTGCGCCAAGTCCGTCTGGGCAGCCTTTTGGTAAAGAATGCCTAAATGAAAATGTGGCAGCGGGTTATTGGCTTCGATGTAGAGCATTTTCTTAAAATTTTCGATGGCCCGACTCAAGAGGCCCTCATTCTCATCGAGAAGCGCCAGGATGTAGTAAGGTTGTGGATTGAGAGAATCCGTTTTAATGGCCCGCATGCTCCACGAACGGGCTTGTAGGCATTGACCATGGTCCGCGTGGGTGCGCGCCAGCAGGCAGTAGGCGGCCGTATATTTATCATGGTCGTTCACGAGCGTTTCCAGCAGTTGAATTGCTTTTTCTGTCCGGCCCTGCACCAGCAGTAGTTGGGCTTCTTCGTACCGTTTGGCCGCCAGTTTCTCTTTTTCGGCAAGAGATTCACGAGAAACGGCCGTATTTCTCAACTTTTCTGTGGTCGGGATGGGTTGGTTCAATATGCCCGTTTGCGCCACGCCCAGCCGGATAGTAGCGTGCCTGGTCTTGCGGGCAGTATTTGGATCGTCTAATTTGGCAGTTGCCGCAGTGGCAAAACGGCCGTCAACGTTCTTCGCCGTCGCGCCATTCATTCCTTTAGGCAAAGTTGGCGCAGGCGGAGTGGATTTCTGATAGAAGATAGTTTTGGGGTATGAACGCGTCTGGAAATTGCGGTAAGCCGTCAGGGATGGCTCGGCGTGCCCTACTACCAACCACCCGTCATCTACCAAAGTGGCGTGGAACTTGTTCGTGAGCTGCTCGGTGATTTCTGGCGAGAAGTAAATGGTCACATTGCGGCACATGATCAAATCCATCGCCATAATCCCATTTTTCGTAGAGGGAAAGTCATCTTCGATCAAATTATGCTGCGCAAAGGTAACCTGACGCCGAATGTCGTCGTTCAAATGGAAATACATACCCCGCTTTTCAAAATAAATCGGCCGTCTTTCCCGGGCTTTTTCCTCGCGAAACGACCATTCCCGATAAACCGCCTGCCGCGCACGGGCCAGGGAATCGGTATTGATGTCCGTGCCTAAAATGAAAATTCGCCACTTATCAATATCAGGAATAAGCTCCCGAAGAAGAATAGCGATGGAATAAGGCTCTTCACCGGTCGAGCAACCGGCGCTCCAAATGCGGAGTTGAGGCACACCTGGCCCGTTTGGGGTGATCTGGTTGGCGGCCTCTCGCTTTTTGGCAATCAACCCTGGCAGCACGTAATTGGCCAGGGCCTCAAATTGGGCCGTATTGCGAAAGAAATGGGTTTCACCAATCGTGAGGATGTTAATCAGACGCGCCAGCTCACGCTCAACTTGCTTGTCACCGCTTTGGACCAAAAAGGCATAGTAACTTTCCAAACCAGTAATACCGGCTGGCGCATTTTCTAGCGCTTCCATCAACCCTTTTTCCAATTCACCCCGCCTGTTTTCCGAGAAGTGAAGGCCACTGTGCTTTGAAACAAATTTTTGGAAGCGTAAATAGTCGGTGTCCCCAAGCTGGAATTGATTTGCTCTCACGAAACTATACTCCTGTCCACTGCTTTTCGCTGGCAAAATGGGTGGGATGTTCTGTGGTTTGGGGGGCAAACATTGGGGTCAGCTGGGTTTCAAGGTGGCTGCTGGCCAGGTGGTCGGCATCCAGAATCGTGATGATTTGTTTGTTTACCCTGGCAATTGAAGAAAAGAAGCGGGGCTGGTGCGAATTTTCTGCGGTTACAAAATCGAAAACAGATTCGCCGGTTTGTGTATCAACAGGATTTACATCAACAACCGATTGCATCTCATCCACCACAAGCGCCAGGGTACGGCCGTTTGCCTGCAGCAAAATGATTGGAGTCCGCAGTTGATAAGGCTTAAACGATAAACCCAGGCGCAGCCGCAAATCCATGACGGGGACAATTTCACCATGTACATTGATCACACCCCGGATGGCGAGCGGCGCTTCGGGGATAGGCGTGATGGCCACCATCTCGATCAGCTGATTTACGGCCGTTACCGGCAGCCCGAAAACCTGGCCATTGATGCAAAAAGTCAAAATAGAGAGGGTCTTGGCAAGCGTCCCCTGATTACCACCTGCTTCGCTGACTCGATCTTTCATCCTCTCACTTTTGCTCCTTTGTTTCATTTCCACAAATCTGCTTCTTGCCCACTACCTGGCACCTTCCTAAAACATTTTAAGCCACTTTTTTATGAAAGAATTATGGATTAAAGGTGCGTTCTATTCGATAGCATTTTTAGCATAGGTGTGCAGTACCACCCCTCTCTACCTCTGGGAAAAACAGCCATTCCAGGTGGTACCTAGGCGCGATTGTCACCCGCGAAGAAGATACTTATCCTCTTACCAGGACGCACAGGTTTTTTAAGGCAATAAACAGATGGAATTAAGTGGGGAAATCCGCCAACAGCTAATACCAACCTTCAAGGTAGAACAGTTGGAACATGTGCAAACCGTGACCGAAGGTCTTCTCGCCCTGGAAGGACGACCAGGCCCCGCGGAACAAAAAAGCATCCTGGCGAGCATCTTCCGGGCCGCCCACAGCATGAAGGGCGCCGCCCAGGCGGTGAACGTCCCCACGGTGGCCAAGCTGGGCCACGCCTTGGAAGATCTACTGCTGCACGCCAAAGAAGGGCGCCTCTCTTTCTCGGCTGAACTATTTGATCTGCTTCACGAGTCGCTGGATGCCGTTGGCCTGGTTCTGGAACAGGCAGAACTGGACAATGAAGAAACGCCGCCGGATGTTATTGGCTTGCTCAAACAGCTGGGCGAAGTGAATGCCATTGCCAACGGTGCCACTATGTCCGTGCCCGAAGCCAGGCCAACGCCCGCAGCTCAAGCGCCCTCCCCGCCCGAAGCCGCCAAAGAGAGCCCGGCAAACAATCCCGAAACGCTGCGGGAAACATCACAAACGAGTGAAACCTCCGCTACGGCCGAGCCAGAAGAAAGCAAACGGCTGGAACTACCCACCAGCCAGACCAGCGACCAAACCATTCGCGTCTCGGTGAACAAGTTAGATGCATTAATGGCGCAATCGAGTGAACTGCTGGCGGCCAAAATTCGGGCCGAGCAGCGATTGGTTGAAGTGCGCGAACTGGAGCTGTCGACCACTGAATGGCAAAAGAAGTGGCACGCCCTGCGCCCCCACCAGAGCCGCCTGCTGCGCAACCAACAAAAGGGCAACGGCCGTACGCCGACAAAGCAGTTTGAACTTACCCATGATCTGACTACCCTGGTTGAGTTTTTCTACCAAAACCAGGATATGCCCCGGCAGTTTAATACCAAAATCAATACGCTCTATCGCCAGTTCGCCAATGACATCATGCGCCTCTCTTTGAACATCAATGAGCTGCAAGAAGAAATCAAGCGGATGCGCATGCTGCCCCTGGCGACCATTACCAAGACATTCGGCCGTATCGTTCGCGACATCGCTCGGGAGCAAAACAAGCAAATTAACCTGGTTATTCTGGGCGAAGAAACTGAGCTAGACAAGCGGGTGCTGGAACAAATCAAAGACCCGCTCATTCACATGCTGCGCAATGCGGCCGATCACGGCATCGAATCATCAGAAAAGCGGCTGCAGGCAGGCAAACCAGCCACAGGTGAAATTGTCCTGGAGGCCAGGCAGCAAGGCACAAATGTCGTCATCACCATTGCCGATGACGGCACGGGCCTGGACCTGGAAAAGCTGCGTCATGCGGCCGTACGCAAAGGTTTGCTCACCCAAACCGAAGCTGCCCAGCTGGACGACGCAGAAGCCAAGATGTTGGTCTTTAGTTCCGGCCTGTCTACCAGCCAGATCATCACCAACATTTCTGGTCGCGGTGTGGGCATGGACATTGTGCGTAAGAACGTCGAAGATTTACAGGGCATGTTGGAAGTCTGTTTTGAGCCGGGCCAGGGCACTACCTATTCCATGACGCTCCCCCTTACTTTGGCCAGCTCTCATGGGCTGCTGGTACAGGCCGGAGGGCAGCTTTTTGCTTTGCCCCTCACCAACATCGAGCGCATGGTCCAGGTAGAACGGCG
>CAUJGI010000695.1 GCA_963169155.1 Chloroflexota bacterium | reverse complement strand
GTATTTGTCTCGGCCAACCCGTCAAGCACCGATTCCTGCAACCCATCAATGCCTAACTGCTGGGAGCGCACCGCCGTGATGCCATCCAGCTCGCCTTCGGGGCGGAAGGGCAGATCCAGCTGCACCAGCACCCGCACCGTGCCTGCGGCTTCCGCCTGGGCCACCAGCTGGGTAAAATCGTCTGCCTGCAATAAAGGACTGGCGTGGACGGGACCGGCCGTATGTGGCACCAACATCCCCCCAAACAACAAAACAAGCACCACCCCGGAAAAACGAAAAAACGAGCCACCGCTCGCCGCGTGATCTTTGGCCAACTTCACAAGCGCACTCCATTCAACAGCAAACGACCCGGTATAGACAGGTCAGCTGAGTTTGTTTTTTTTGTCCAGATTGGGAAAGGCTCCCACCCTTCCAAACGTGGTAATGAATAAGTGATGGACACGGCCGTTGGCCAGTCAAATCATAAAATTATCATAAACTTCTACAAGGAGAGATGATATAGTGCATCCGTCATAGCACCCCCGTCCTGCTGCTAAATTAGCCAAACATTGTTAACAAGCAGACCATCCTTTATAATCCGCGCACATGGTTGCTTTGAAGCAGTTTGGCCAGATGCACACAGGTAAAGCAACGCAAAAGGAGAGACAACGCTTATGCTGCCCACGGTAAACGTAGATGGGATGGTTGAATTCTTGACAGAGCTGCTGAATATTCCCAGCCCAACCGGAGATACCGACCGTGCCATTGCCTGGGTCGATGATCTGTTTCAGGCTCAATTTACCGCCCAAGGGGTCACCACCAAACGCACACCCAAAGGGCTGCTGGTCGCCCGCTGGCCCGGCAAAAAAAGTGATGCGCCGCGTGCTCTGACGGCCCATGTAGACACGTTGGGGGCGATGGTGCGGCAGATAAAGCGCAACGGCCGTCTCCGTATGACCCAGTTAGGCGGTTGGAGCTGGACCTCTGTAGAAGGTGAAGGTGTCACCATCTTTGCCAGCAACGGCCAGACCTACCGGGGTGCCATCCTGCCCACCCACGCTTCTATTCACGCCCACACCAGCAGCGATCGTGCCATGCTCCGCGACGACACCAATATGGAAGTGCGCATCGACGCCCATACCACCTCAGACAAAGAAACCGAAGTGCTGGGCATTCGCGTCGGCGACGTGATTGCCTTTGACCCGCGGGTGGAAGTCAGCGACACCGGCTTCATCCGCTCGCGCCACCTGGACGACAAAGCCAGTGTTGCCTGCCTGTACGGCGCTATGCTGGCCCTGGCCGATGCCGGGGTACAGCCCGCTCAGGACACCTATTTCCACATCAGCAATTACGAGGAGGTGGGGCACGGTGCCGCCACCGGCTTTCCGGCCAACCTGGCCGACCTGATCTCAGTGGATATGGCCGTGGTGGCACCCCAGCAAACTTCAGATGAATATTCCGTAACGATTTGTGCCAAAGATTCGGCTGGACCGTACCATATGCAGCTGCGCCGCGAACTGGAGGAGTTGGCTCAGGCCAACGAACTGCGCTACGCAACGGACATTTATCCGTTCTACGGCTCAGATGGCGAAGCGTTCTGGCGTGCGGGCGGCGACGTGCGCATGGGATTGATTGGTCCCGGCGTGGATGCCTCGCACCATTACGAACGCACCCACCGCGACGCGCTGGACAACACCGCCCGGCTGATTTTGGCTTATTTACTTTCTGATTAACGCCCTCTGGGCAAACGCCCTTCGGGCAAACGCCTTCGGGCATCATTCTTGACGCGACTTCCTATTTCGAAGGTAGGAGATTAAATTGTATGAAGAGATATTCGTTCGTTTTTTTGCTTTTACTCATTACGGCCCTGGTGGCCTGTGGCGGCGAGCCAGATGAGGCCGAAAGCACCCCCACCACAGCGGCCAGTACCCCCACCCTTGCTTCCACCGAAACGCCCCTGGCCCAAGAAGCGGCCGTAGACAGCATTGAAATTTTGATTCTAGAATCCTTTCCGGTGCAGGTAAACGTGCGCGCCCGGGGCGATTTGCCCGACGGCTGTACCTCGATTGATACCGTGGATACCAACCGCAACGGCACAACCTTTAACATTACCATCACCACCATCCGGCAAACCGGCGAATTGTGCACCGAGGCGCTGGTACCCTTTGAAGAAACTATCTCGCTGGACGTTATGGACCTAAGCGCCGGCACTTATGCGGTGAACGTAAACGGTATCAACGGCTCCTTCACCTTGCAGGTAGACAATGCAGCCCAGGCCGAGCCAACCGCGACCGCCACGCCGGCAGACACCAACCAGGGCATTGTAAACGGCCGTGTCTGGCATGATCTCTGTGCGGTTGCGGGCGCTGTAGACGATACGGAAAATGCCGTGCCCTCCGCAGGCTGCATTGCCGCCACCGGCGGTGGCTTCCAGGCCAACAGCCTGCTGGATGACGGCGAGCCTGGCCTCCCGGGTGTTTTGGTCCAACTAAGCGAAGGTGAATGCCCCGCCGGGGAACCCATCGCTACCGCCACCACCGACCAGGACGGCGATTACGTCTTTACCGACCTGGCCGCAGGCACGTACTGCGTCTCGGTCGATGCCCTGGCGGTGGAAAACGAGCTGCTGCTGCCCGGTTCCTGGACCTTCCCGGCTACCGATGTGGCCAGCACCCCCATCACTCTGGAAAGCGGCGACCTGGTTACGGGCATTAACTTTGGCTGGGATTACCAGTTCCTGCCCGTACCGGAAGTGGACGCCGCCACCTGCACCAACAGCATCGCCTTTGTCCAGGACATCACCGTGCCAGACGACACCGTGTTTGCCCCTGGGGCTGAAGTGGAGAAGATCTGGCAGCTGCGCAACATCGGTTCCTGCCCCTGGACCACCGACTACAGCCTGATCTACGCGGGCGGAGATGACCTGGGTGGGCCGTTGAGCACGCCCCTGCCGAGCGCCGTGGTGCCTGGTCAAACCATCGACATCGGTGTGACGTTAACCGCGCCAGAAGAGTTGGGCACCTATCGCAGCGACTTTTTGCTGGCCGATGCGGCGGGCAATCCGTTTGGCGTAGATGGTCTTGCTGACCAGGTGATCTGGGTACAGTTTGTGGTTGGTCTGCCAGAAGCAACGCCAGAGCCAAATTCGGCGTCGATTGGCGGTGTGGTGTGGGAAGACATCTGCTTCTTCACCACCAGCGGCGACCCTTCGGCCGGGTGTTTGGACATTAGCGCCGACGGGACCGGCTTTTATCGGGGCGATGGTGAATTGATCAACGAACCGCGCCTGGCAGGCATTACCGTGAAGCTGGCGGCAGGCGCGTGCCCGGCGGATGCTATCGTGCCAGCCAACACCGTGCTGGCCACCACCATCACCGACGAGAGCGGTCTGTACCTCTTTGAAGGGCTGGATGCCGGGCTGTACTGCGTGGCCATCGAGCCATTCAGCTCAGACAACGTCGACCTGCTCATTCCCGGTGACTGGACCTGGCCGGGGTACGGCGTGGGTCTGCAAGGCATCAACCTGGCTGCGGGCGAAGAGCGGACGGAAGTTGACTTTGGCTGGGAGTTTCAATAATTAACTTTAGAGGCTGGCAAAAATAAATTTGCCAGCCTCTACCGGCTACGGCCGTATTCCAATTACAGCGTATCGTTACTATGCAAAGCCACCAAGATCTCCTCTTTACCGCCACCACCGATGCGAAATTTCCGGGGCAGTCACTAAACCAGGATTCGGTTTATGCCTATGCTGGACGCACGGAAAACAACGTTTTGTATGGAATTTTTGTCGTAGCCGACGGCGTGGGTGGGTTAAAAGACGGCCGTATCGCCAGCCAAACCGTCGTAGAAACCATCGAAGCCCATTTTGAACCGCTCTGGCCCGCCGTAACGGCCGTTTCCGACCAAACCGTCACTCGCCTGCGCCAGCAGCTGAAAAAAGCAATCTACAAAGCCAACGACGCCATTCGCGCCCTGGCCAGCGACAAAGATGAGCGCATGGCCAGCACTATCACCTGCGCCCTGGTGGTAGACCAGGCAATCATCGTGGCCAACGCGGGTGACAGCCGGACGTATCTGTTCCGGCAAAAGCAGCTGGAGCAGCTGACGCAGGATCATTCGTTGGTGGCCTGGCTGCTGCGGCAAGAGCACATCACCGCCGAAGAAGCCTTGACCCATCCGTACAAAAATGTGCTAACTCATGCCCTGGGCGCTATGGAAAAGCCGCAGATTGACCTGTTTACCTATCGGCTGTTTCCCGGCGACTGGCTGCTGCTGTGCAGCGACGGCATTTGGGGCACGCTGGCGGATGCGAAGCTGACACAATATTTGCAAACGGCCGTTTCCCCCGAAGAAATTGCCCCGGCCATCATGCAGGCCGCCCAGGACAACACCGATGACCTGTCGCTGATTCTGGT
>CAUJGI010000694.1 GCA_963169155.1 Chloroflexota bacterium | reverse complement strand
TCTAGGACGGGCAGCTGGCGCAGCCCGCTCACCAATGCCCCGATGTCCTCAGACAGCACCGCATTGGCATCTGTAATGGGGCGGTTGGCCGAATCCGACAACGCCACAGTGACCGTAACGATGGCAGTGCGGCTGGTGCTGCCCGCGCTGTTGACGGCCGTTAGCGCAATCACGTATTCGTTGGGCACGGTGGGTTGCCAGGGAACTACGGCCGTAAACAATGTTTCGTTTTCCGGCTGGGATGTTTCCAACGGTTCTTCGTTGATAGCCAGATTGATCGAGGTCACCCCCTTGGGGTCGGTAGCCACCAGAACGATATTGACCGGTTCCCCCAGCGCGAGCAAACGGCCGTTCACCGGGGACAAAATGGCCACTTCCGGCGGCTGCGCCAACACCGCTTCCTGCTGGTCTTCTAGCGTGGTGATGGTCTGGCTGGCAGCATCTAGCTGCCCGGTCAGGGCGTCGACCTCCTGCTGGCTGCGCACCAGCTCACCATCCAGCAGCACTGCATTGGATTCGGCCGTGGCCAGGGCATCGACGGTGAAAGCACGGGTCGCTTCTGCCCCAGCCAGATCAAGCTCTGTTTGGGCCAGGTCTTGCTGCAATTCGGCCGTTTCTGTCTGCAACGCATCTCGCTGCCCCACTACCGCCTGCCGCCCCTGAAAGAGGAAAACAAAGGCAGCCAGCAAAACCAAAAGCAGCATGAACAAGGTAAGCAAAAGCCCAGTTTGAGAGGTTAATTTCATGAAAAACGTCCGGAGAGGAGAGATTTCCTATTAGCGCAATTAGATAAAATATGGAAAAGTGGATTGTTATCTTTCATCATGTGTGGAGAATCCTACACGAGGATAGATCGCGGGTCAAGCATATTCTTTCCCATTCACTTGTCCTCATACGGCTGGCTCGGTCACTTGGAGGAAGCTCATTTTGCTCTTAGCAAAAGGGTTTATGATCTGCCTGTTTTGTCGACGTATCATTATGGAGTGTGCAACATGAAACAAATCTGGACACGATGGACCGTTTTACTGATTTTACTCTTGTTGGTGAGCGGCTGTGGCGGCAACGGCCGTACCACCCCCACTCTACCCACCACCGCCGCAGGCGATGTGGACGGCCCCGGCGGACAGGGCGAAATCCTGGCGACGCAGGCAGCCGCAGTCCAGGCCGAGTATGAAGCAAGTCTGGCCACCCAGGCCGTCGCCACCGTTGCCGCCCAGGCCGCCGCGCAGTCGACCCAGGCGGCCGAAGTGATTGCCGAAGAAAGTCCGGCATTGGCCACCCAGGCGGCAGAACTGCTGGAACAAGGGGAAGCGGCCCTGGAAAATGGCACGTTACCCATCCCGATCGAACCGGGCAGCCTGACCGAGAAGTTTGCCACCATTCCCCTGCCAGAAGGCAGCGGTACCGTAGAAGTGACCGTCACCGAAGCGGAGCTGAACCAGGCGATTGCCGCTGCCCAGGCCCAGGCCGGGGCACCATCGGCCATCCAAAATCCACAGGTGCGCTTCACCGGTGGCGCCATCATCCTCACCGGTGCCCTGTCAGAGCCCATTAACGGCCAGCTGACGGTCAGTTTTGCACCGTATGTGGAGAACAACACGCTGCAATTTGAGGTCGTTGAAGCCTCAATTGGCAATTTCCAGGTGCCACCCGCCGCGCTGCAAACGGCCGAACAAACCCTGAACAGCAGCCTGGGTACGGCCATGAGCCAGCTGCCCGCCGGTACCGGCCTGCAAAGCGTCACGGTCGGCGAGGGCACCATGACCGTCGTGGTTGGACGACTATAGATTCCAGGCTGTTCGCTGAAAAGAAAAAAAGAGGTTCCCGAATCGGGGACCTCTTTTTTTCTAAAGTAACTTGCCTTTAAGTAAACCGCACAAAAATTGTGCTTTTTCTTCCAAAAACGTTGTGCGGTTTACTAGATTGGGCCAATCTTGAAGATTGGCCCAATCTCAGCCAATGATTTTGGACGATTAGCGTGTCCGGATAACGGTGGAATCGTACAGCGCGCCGCCATCAACAGGCACGTCGCGTACGCCCAGGTTCTTGGGCACCACAACGATCACCTCGCCGCTGCAGCTGCCGTCGTTGCCGTCGGAAGCGGTGAAGAAGATGTGATAGAAACGGCCGTTGCCGTTGCCATTCCGTTCCGCCCGTACAAAAGCCGTGCTGCCGCCAACACCCATACCATCCGGGGAGGAACTGCCACTTCCAGGTCCGAAGACGGGTTCATCCTGGTAGATGCTGTCGATGATAATGGATACAGCATCGCCGTCAGCATCGGTGACACCCAGCACGTTGATGGGCGCAAAACCGTTGTTCGGCGGCCACAGCAAGCTGATACTGGGATAAGCATCACCGCAGTAGGGAGGCGTATTCTCCACCTCGGTCATCAGGTCCAGCCCCACAATCACCGGATCGTGGTCGGAAGAGCGGTAAGCGTTTGGCTCGTAGAGCGCATCCTGAGCATCTGCCTTGAAGGTGGTGTCATAGTCCAGCAGGTCCGGCTCATCACTGTTGATATGCCATTCCGTTGCCCCAGTTACCTGCCCAACCAGGCTGCTGTTGGCCAGCGCATGGTCCAGGTAGCCCAGCTTGCCATCAAAGACATAGCCGTAGGCAAACTCGCCGCCAAAGGCAAAGATCAGATCGGTGTAGTCGTCTTCCGTGCCCAGAACGTCATCGGGACCAGCCACAATCGCATCAATCGGGTCTTCCTTGTCGTAGGAGTTCAAGTCACCGATGATAAGCGCATCCGGGTCACCGCTGCCGGTGGGATCCGCGGCCAGCCAGTCAACCAGCGCTTGCGCGGCAGCTTGACGGGTCAGGTTACAGTTGCCAGCACCGTCACCCAGGTCGGGATCACCCACGTCGTTGCAGTCGGAGCCTTTGGACTTCAGATGGTTCACGGCCACGGTGAAGAGTTCACCGGTGCTGTTTTCCATGAAGCTTTGGGCCAGGGCCGGACGGTTTTTGGTGTCGTCGAAGCGGCTGTCCACCGAGGCATCCAGAATGGCGCTGGCGCCAAGGGGTGTCACGGAACCGGGCTTGTAGATGAGGCCCACAGCGATTTCATCGGTACCAATCACGGCTACGCCGGGATCGATGTAAGCGTAGGTGCCAGGCGCCGT
This sequence comes from Chloroflexota bacterium, assembly GCA_963169155.1. Classification (GTDB taxonomy): domain Bacteria; phylum Chloroflexota; class Anaerolineae; order Promineifilales; family Promineifilaceae; genus Leptofilum. Next base: position 4,858 of record CAUJGI010000694.1, on the reverse strand, counting down.
GGCATCGTTCAAGCCATTGACGAGGTCGGCAATGGCGCTGAATTCGCCATAACCATCGTTCTCAATTTCCATCAGACCAACCACATCGGCATCAATCGCTACCAGGGCGGCAATGATCTTTGTCCGCTGCCGAATGAACTCATTCAGATCGTTAGCGCCGCGAGAGGTGGGGAAGCCACCGCCCATACCGTCGCCATTGAAGTAGTTGAGCACGTTGAAGCTGGCAACCTGCAGGCTGCCACCAACTGGATCGGGCGCGGCCGTACGCAAATTCACTGCAGTGTAATTGGCACCCTGCACCGGCTGGATGCGGTAGAGGCCGAAGGTGTCGTCCATCACGCCCGTGACGCCTTGAACCAGATCGCCACCGCGGAAGGTGTTGGTCAGGTCAAAGATGCCGCCGTTGGGATGAATGGCCGGGTCCGGGTTCTGGGAGGAACGGCCGTCATCTAACGTAAGGCGCGCCAGGGCCTGGGCCGCTGCCAGGGCAATCGCATCAGGGCCGGGTTCAACAACGGCCGTTGGCGTGTACTGGCGATCGGTCGCCAGAACAATTTCACCAAAGCGGTCAAAGTTAAAGAACTCAGCAATAGTCAGGGATTGCGGCAAGGTCACCAGCATTCCCTCATACCGCTCAAAATCAGCCAGAGAAGCCACCGGCAGCGTAACCTCTACCGGCGTGGGCATGGCAGTTGGGATGGCGCAAACGGCCACTTCGTTGTTGGAAAGCTCGGTCATGGAAGAGTTCAGGCCACCGCTCGCCGTGGCAAATTCCGTAACGGTACCCTTCACCCGCACATGATCGCCAACAACCACATCGGTCGCCGCCGCAAAGACGAAGACACCTTCCGAAGTGGCTGCATCGGCGTCGGCGTCGCTGTCTTCTTCCTGAACATAGTAGCCATTCAGGTCGCCGTTATCGGCCGAAGCGTTGTTTTGGAAGTCACCTACAACCACACCGTCAATTACAACAGTGCTGCCGACCAGCGGGGATGTGCTGCCGTTACCCTGAATATCGTGAATCAAGGTAATAACGGAAGCATCGTCACAGCTTAGCGGCGGGATCACGATCTGGCAGAGGTTTTCTGTGCCAGGCGTGGGGGCAAACTGGTCGTAGGTGCTGGTGTTCAGGCGGCCGCCGCTGCCATTGGCGCAGCGCTGGCTGGAGTCAGCAGCAGAGTTGCCCGCATCACCCTCATTCACCTGGGGCTGACCGGCATTCAGCAAGACCAGCAGTTCCAGGTCATCCGCATCGCTCGTGTCGTAGACAATGGCATCGAGCAGATTGGTGATGGTTACGGCCGTTCCGTTCGGGAAGTTCGCCGCATCATCCTGGTACAGAGCCACGGCATCGGCACCGTTCTGCAAGAAGTTACCGGCGAAGACAATCGACGGCGCAGGCACAACGTCGGCGTTCCCCAGCAAGAAATAGCCTTCGGCATCCGTACTGAATCCGTCCAGGTCGTAAGCCGCGTAGGAAGTGTCGTTGCTGCCGTTGTAGAAGACCACAGTCAGGCCGTCCAACGACGTACTGCCAACTCCGCCATCGTACAATTCAACAAACTCCAGGGCATCGGTGCCGTCGGTGTCAGAATCCACTTCGTTGATGATGACTTCAGCGTCACCACCACCGCCGCCGCAAACGGCCGTGTGGCTGCCCAAACTGTCGAACGTGTTGACAGCAAACGCCACCCATTCAACGGAGGCATCAAACGCATCATCGGCGATGGTGTCACCGGCGCAAACCGTTTCGGCACGCACCAGGGTGTCGTCCTGGCCACCACCGGCCCATTCCGTACCGGGGTCAAAGCCGGTCTGGCCGAAGGCATCAACCACTGCGCCATCTTTGCGCAGCACAACGGCATCGTCACCGTTGAAGTTGATCACGGTGCTGTTCTGCAAGTCGGTCACCGCCAAAATGGCCGCGTCGGCCGAAGCGTGGGCCAAAACGTACACGTCACCATTGGCCAGGGTGCCTGATAGAGAAACAGATTGGCTGACAGCGGCAGAACCGTTGCTGTACAGCTCTAAAACGTAAGCAGACAGATCGACATCGCTGCCGGTGCCATTGTAAATTTCAATAGCTTTGTTAAAGCTGGTGCCTTCGATGTATTCAGACATGAAGAGGTCTTCAGCGGTGTTACCACCACCGCCACTGCCGCAATCGGCCGTGTGGCTGCCCAAACTACTGAAGGTATTGATGGCAAACGCCACCCACTCCACCGAAGCGTCAAACGCATCATCGGCGATAGTGTCACCGGCGCAAACCGTTTCAGCGCGGACCAGCGTGTCGTCCTGGCCACCACCGGCCCACTCGGTACCCGGGTCAAAGCCAGTCTGGCCAAACGCGTCCACAACCGCGCCATTTTTGCGCAGCACAACGGCATCGTCGCCGTTGAAGTTGATCACTGTGCTGTTCTGCAGGTCGGTCACCGCCAAAATGGCCGGATCGGCCGAAGCGTGCGCTAAAACAAAAACGTCGCCGTCGGCAAGGGTGCCCGACAAGGCGACGGTTTGGCTGACGGTGGCAGCGCCGTTGCTATACAGTTCAAGGGAATAGGCAGACAAATCTACATCGCTGCCAGTGCCATTGTAAATTTCAATGGCTTTGTTGAAGCTGCTGCCTTCAATGTATTCAGAAATGAATAAATCAGTGGCCGCAGCCTTAGCCTGGCCATTCACGCTCAAAGAAGCGGTAAGTAAGAGTGCCAGGAGGGCAAGGTAAAACACTTTGTAATATCGTCTCATTTTTCCTCCGCAGGATAGAGCTTATAAACTTGATAGCTGAGATGTTGTAGGGCTGTCATTCATGTCTTGCGCTTCTCGATGCATTACCTCCTTTCATCATGTTGCCTGCTATAGGCTCCAAAGCCAAAACAGGCCAGAGCGACCCCAATTGGGTCGTCTTTGCCGTCAGTATTTGCTTTAAGCAATCCTCCCAGGGAACAAAAAGGCACAGGACTCCACCGGTACCATTGTACTGTAAACAGACTTACATGCTACCTTACAGCATCGCTTAAGATGCGCTGAATGAGCCCGCTTTCAGCTGGCGGCCGCGTCTGGAACGCCCCAGCAGCCACCTAAAAATCCCCTCATTTATGCTTCCAATCTCTCTCTTGTCCTGCTCCTGACAGCTTTTGACAGTTTTTCGCCGTTATATTTCGCAGCTGGTAGTGGTCAACTGCTGCTCGCTGGCAACGGCCGTCTACCCAAACCGATTGAATTGCAATTTGAGGAGAAAGTTGTGGGCGACAAATCATCACGATTACCAGGATTTTATAAACGGCCGTTAACTGAACGTGTCGACATCGTGGCCGAATGGGCCAACCTGAACGAAGACGACAAGACCGTGCTGTTGGGCCAGGGGCTGGCCAACGAGCTGGCCGACAAAATGATCGAAAACACGCTGGGCACCTTTGCCCTGCCGCTGGGCATCGCGGTGAATTTTTTGGTAAACGGCCGTGATTACCTCATCCCCATGGCCGTGGAGGAACCAAGCGTGGTGGCCGCTGTCAGCAACGCCGCCAAGAAGATTCGCGCCGGGGGCGGCTTCCACACCAGCGCCACCGACCCGGTGATGATTGGCCAGATTCAGGTGCTGGACATTCCCGACATGAATGCCGCTATCGCCGCCATCAACGCCAACAAGACCAGCCTGATCGAGACCGCCAACTGCTGCGACAAGGTGATTGTCAACCTGGGCGGCGGGGCGCTGGACATTGTGGCCCGGCCGTTCCCCGACACGCCCGTCGGCCCGATGCTCGTGGTGCATCTGCACTTCGACACGCGCGACGCGATGGGCGCCAACGCCATCAATACGGCGCTGGAATCATTGGCCCCGGAGATTGCGCGATTGACAAACGGCCGTACCAACCTGCGCATCCTCTCTAACCTGGCCGACCAGCGCACCGCCACCGCCCGCTGCACCATCCCCGCCGCCGAGCTGGCCACCGACGACCTGGCCGGTACCGCAGTGGCCCGCCTCATTGAAGAAGCCAACGCCTTTGCCGTCGTCGATCCCTACCGGGCGGCCACGCACAACAAGGGCATCATGAACGGCATCGACGCGGTATGCATTGCCACGGGCAACGATTGGCGGGCGGTGGAAGCGGGGGCCCATTCTTTTGCGGCGCGGGACGGCCGTTACCAGGCCCTCACCGACTGGCACGTCGACAAAAACGGCGATCTTTACGGCGAAATTACCCTGCCGCTGGCCGTGGGCATGGTGGGCGGCGCCACCAAAGTGCACCCCACTGCCCGCACCGCCATGAAAATCTTAAATGTAAAATCCGCGCCCGAGCTGGCCCAGGTGATGGCCGCCGTCGGGCTGGCGCAAAACCTGGCCGCCATCAACGCCCTGGCCACCGTGGGCATCCAAAAAGGGCACATGGCCCTGCACGCCCGCCAGGTGGCCATGGCCGCAGGCGCACCCGAAGCACTTATCCAATTTGTGGCCGATCAACTCGTCGCCGAACGACGCATTCATGTGGACCGGGCGGCACAGATTTTGGCCGAGAAAGTAAACTGAGTAATTTGTAATTTGTAATTTGTAATGAGGGCTTGAGCAGCAAATAAAAATTACCCAATTACTAATTACCTGATTACTAATTACCTCTCCGAGGACAAGATGAGCGAATACAAACCGCAAGATGGCTTAATGAAACCAGACCGCGCCGTGGGCATCGTCGGGTACGGGGCGTACGTGCCCCGTTACCGCCTGCCTGCCAGCGAGGTCTCTAAAATGTGGACCAACGGCACGGGCGGCACGCCCATCATCGAAACAGCGGTCAATGGGCTGGATGAAGACGTCATCACCAGGTCGATTGAAGCGGCGCGGAATGCGATGCAGCGCGCCCGG
>CAUJGI010000693.1 GCA_963169155.1 Chloroflexota bacterium | reverse complement strand
TGGGGCGAGGGCTGATGGTGCTCTCGCTGCCGCTGCTGGGCTGGAGCCTGATGCGTTTTGCGGCCGTTCACGATGCAGGCGGCACAGGTGATGGGTTTGGTTGGGTGCTGGCCGTGCTGTCCTCGCTGCTGTACGGCGTGGGCACGCTCATTTCGGGCAGCCCCTACCTGGCTCTGGTGCGCGATTCGGCCCCGAAGGAAAAGCAGGGGCTGGCCATCAGTACCGCCGAAACGGTGCTGATCATCTTTTTTGCCATCGTCGGCGTTTCCTTCAGCCTTTGGATGGAGGAATTTGACCCGCTGATTTTCTGGGAAATGGTCATTGGCACGATGGTGATTGGTGGCTTTTTCTGGCTTTTTTCCATTTGGGGCATGGAGCAGCAAATCCGCCGTCAAAAAGGGTTAACCCTGAGTCAGGAGCTGGCCGGGGTGGCGCACCGGGCCACAAGCAGCAGCCTCGGGGCGACGATGGCGCATATCTGGCAAGACAAACGCACGCGCCGCTTCTTCATTTTCCTGTCGCTGGCCACATTTTCTGCCTGGATGCAGGACGCGATTTTGGAGCCGTTTGGTGCGGAAGTGTTTGATCTGCCGTTGGCGCGCACAACCCGCTTCAACAGCTACTGGCAGGCGGCCACGGTAATCACCCTGGTGGGTGGCGCTTACCTGTGGCGCAAACGGCCGCCTGAGCGGCAGCGGCGCATTGCCAGCGGTGGTCTGGCGGTGATGGTGTTGGGAATGCTGGTGTTGGCGGCAACGGCCGTTTTCCACCAAATTCACCTCATCGAACTTTCCCTGCTCATTTTTGGCGCGGGGTTTGGCGTCTATACCTTTGGCGGTCTCAGCCTGATGGCCGTCATGTCCTCAGACAAAGAGGCGGGCGCGTACCTGGGGCTGTGGACCATCTCCGTGGTAGTTTTTAAGGGCCTTGGCACCTTTGCTGGCGGCGCGCTGCGCGATTTGCTGCTGCTCAGCCTGAATGTGGCTGAAGGCACGGGGTACGGGCTGATCTTTTTGCTGGAGGGGGTGGGGTTGATGACGGCCGTATTCATCTTGCGCCGCGTAGATATACTCGGTTTTGCCCGCGAAATGGGCCGCCTGCTCAGCCGCAGCGAAGTGCAAATCGCCAGCGCAGATTGAGCCTCCCGGCCATACTGTACCTTTTTTGTATCCGTGCTTCTATCCTGTTACATGGAGCGGGCCGTGTTTCTACTTCATAATAGGTGCCAGTATGAGCTTTATTTCTACAGACGCTCATTGAAGGAGAAAACCGATGAATCTTGATTCTTTACACGATGTCTATGTCCATGAATTAAAAGATCTGTACAGCGCGGAAAAGCAAATTACCGAGGCGCTGCCCAAGATGGTGCAGGCCGCTTCCGACAAGTCGCTCAAAGACGCTTTTTCCCACCACCTGGACCAAACTCAGGGACACTTGCAGCGCTTACGCCAGGTGCTTGATGAATTGGATGTGAATCCGGGCAACGTCAAGTGCGATGGCATGGAAGGGCTGCTCAAAGAAGGGGAAGATGTGATCAAAACGTCTGGGAACCGGGTGGCTAAAGATGCGGCGCTGATTGCGGCCGCGCAGCGCGTCGAGCATTACGAGATTGCCGCTTACGGTGCAGCACGCTCCCATGCCAAACTCCTGGGTTATGATGAGGCCGCCAACGCACTCCAGCGCACGCTGGATGAAGAAGGTGAGACCGACAAAAAGCTGACTCAGCTGGCCGAGGGCGGCTTGCTCGCTGAGGGCCTCAACGAAAAGGCCAGAAGTTAGATCAATCGATCCTTTGTTTGGTAAGCAGTCACCCTGTGGTGGCTGCTTTTTTTATTCGAGGAACGGCAGGCCGAGCTGGCGAATGGTGGGAGCCTCGATTTTGCTGACGCCCACGCCCAGCAGGCGCATTTTTTGGCCGGGCGGCCAATGTTCACTCCAGATGGCTTCGGCTACCACATAAATCGTTTCGGCTTCGTTGATGCCAATTTCCAGGGAGCGCTGCCGGGTGAAGGTGGTGAAGTCGGCCCAGCGAAATTTAACGGTGACGGTGTGGGCCACCAGCTGCCGCTTTTGCAGCGAGCGGGCGACATCCTCGGCCATTTCTTTTAATTTAGCGCGCAGCCGGACTGGATCGTTGACGTCCTGGTTAAACGTCCACTCCTGGCTGATGCTTTTCGCTAGCCCATGATCGACGACGACGGAACGGCCGTCTACCCCCCTGGCTCGCTCCTTCAACGACATCCCCTGGCTGCCAAACGCCCCTTGCAGCAGCCCCAAATCGGCCAGGGCCAGCTGGGCGCAGGTGTGGATGTTGAGCCTGGCCAGCTTTTCGGCCGTGCGTGGGCCAATGCCGTGGATGGCTCGCGTGGGCAGCGGAGCCAGAAAGGCGGCTTCGGTGCCGGGTGGCACGATGGTGAACCCTTCCGGCTTGTCGTGGTCGGAAGCAACTTTGGCCACCAGTTTGCTGCTGGCCAGCCCCACGGAACAGGGCAGAGCGGTTTGGTGTTTAACGGCCGTTCGTATCTCCGCCGCCTTCTCTTCCGGGTTGTCCCATTGTGTCAAATCCACATACGCCTCATCCACACTCATCTGCTCCAGCGGGCCAAATTGCTCCAGGATGGCCATCACCTGCCGGGAGCAGCTGTGGATGCGATCCCAGTTCGCCGAGGCAATTTTAAGCGTAGGGCAGAGGCGAACGGCCGTACTCATCGGCATGGCGGAGCGGACACCCATCTGGCGTGCCTCGTAGCTGGCGGAAGCGACCACACCGCGCTGGTCCGGCTGCCCGCCAATGGCCAACGGCCGTCCCGCATCCTCCGGGTGATCCAGAATGTGCACGTTGACATAAAATGCATCCATGTCCAGGTGCAAAATCGCTCGTCCCCACTGAACTGCTCTATTTTTGTCTTTAGAAGTCATTTAGGCCACTAAACTGTCATACCCGCGAAAGCGGGTATCCATCCACCATAGCAAGCGGTGGATTCCCGCCCCTCGCTTTCGCGGGGGCAGGCACT
>CAUJGI010000692.1 GCA_963169155.1 Chloroflexota bacterium | reverse complement strand
AAATAGAATTTCTTGGGGTTTGGTGTTTGGCGGTGAGCTCATCGCCAATCGCCAATCCCCCCCTCTCCTCATGGCTCAAAAAATCGGCTCCAAACTGCTGTGGCAGCAGGGTGACGGCTGGCGGCTGCGCCTGGATACGCTGCAACTGCCCGACGGCCGTACCACCCAAAAAGGTGCGATTGAACATCCGGGTGCGGTGGTTCTGGTGCCGCTACGGCCGTCGTCCACTGGTCCAGAAGTGCTCATGTTGCGCCAGTACCGCCATGTGCTGGACAGCGTGATTCTGGAGCTGCCTGCCGGGACGCGCGGCTGGGACGAGCCCTGGCTTACCTGCGCCCAACGCGAACTGCGCGAAGAAACGGGCCACCGCGCCGAAACGTTCACCTCCCTGGGCCAGTTATGGCCTGCCCCCGGCCTGTCTGACGAGCTGATGCAGCTTTACCTGGCCGAAAACCTTACCCCCGCGCCGCTGCCCGGCGATGAAGATGAGGCGATTGAGGTGGTGGCCATGCCCCTGGCTGAACTGGAAACGATGGCTTGGGACGGCCGTTTACTGGATGGCAAAAGTGTGGTGGCCATTTTACGAACGGCCCATCTGCTGGCCCAGCGATAAAAATGGGGAGATTTCCTCGCTGAATAGCTCGAGAGTACCATAGTCGTAAGCTGACTTGTAAGTGCCCCTGTAAGCGCTTCGCCCTACGATGACACTCTATGACAAATCGTGAGGTGCAGGCTGCAACAAACATGGCAAACGACCCTGCTGAGGCGCCAATCATTGTGATTGGCGGCGGTCCGGCTGGGCTTACGGCCGCTTACGAGTTAACCAAACAGCAAAAAAAAACCACCGTTTTAGAAAAGTACAACAAAGTAGGGGGCATTGCCCGCACCGAAAATTATCGCAATTACCATTTTGACATGGGTGGCCATCGCTTTTACACCAAATCCGCCCCCGTGCAGCAGATGTGGCGCGAAGTGTTGGGAGATGATTTTTTACGCCGCCCTCGCCTGTCGCGTATCTTTTACCAAAACAAATTTTTCCACTACCCCCTCAAACCCGTGAACGCCCTGCTGGGTTTAGGCCCGATTGAAGGCGTGCGCATCATTGCCAGCTACGTGCGCTGGCATCTTTTCCCTTACAAAGAAGAAGAGACGTTTGAGCAGTGGGTGACCAATCGCTTTGGCAAGCGGCTGTTTGAAACATTTTTCAAATCGTACACTGAAAAGGTGTGGGGGATTCCTTGTAGTGAGCTAAAGGCAGAATGGGCCGCCCAGCGTATTAAGGATTTGTCCCTCAAAACGGCCATTTCGGCCATGTTCTTCAAGCCACAAGAGGCGATCAAAACGCTGATTGAGGAGTTTGACTATCCACGGCGGGGGCCAGGCATGTTGTGGACGGCCGTTCAGGACCGCATCATTGAGCGGGGCGGGCAGGTGCAGCTGAACAGCAATGTGGTAGGCATCCAGCGTGATGGGCAGCGCATTACCGGGGTGACGGTGGCGCAAGACGGCCGTACCCAATTTGTGACGGGCAGCAGCTTTATTTCTAGCATGCCGCTGACGCAGCTGGTGCAGTGGCTCGATCCCCCGCCGCCACCACACGTACTCCAGGCAGCCAGCCAGTTAGGCTATCGGGACTTTCTCACTGTGTGCCTCATCATCAAAAAGCCCAACTTGTTCCCCGATAACTGGATCTACATTCACGATCCCAGCGTGCAGGTGGGGCGCATCCAGAACTTCAAGAACTGGAGCGCCGACATGGTACCCGACCCGGCTACCACCAGCCTGGGGCTGGAATATTTCTGCAACGAAGGCGATGACATCTGGACGATGCCCGATGCCGACCTGATCGCCCTGGGCACCCGTGAAATTGGCAAGGTTGGTCTGGCCCGGCCAGAAGACGTGATTGACGGCGCTGTTTTCCGCGTGGAAAAGTCGTACCCGGTGTACGACTCAGATTATGAACAGAGCCTGGACGTGCTGAAAGCGTATGTTGCTTCCCTGGAAAATTTGCAGACGATTGGCCGCAACGGTCTGCATCGTTACAACAACCAGGATCATGCCATGCTGACCGGCATGCTGGCGGTACGCAATCTGCTGTATGGCGAAAGCAACAATTTGTGGCAGGTGAATGCCGAGCAGGAGTATTTGGAAGAGCTGGTTTTCAAGCCGATCCCAGAGCCGGAGAAGCTTTTAGACGTGCTGGATGGCGCAGTGCCCAAGCTGGACCCGCTCTCGCTGGGCATGTCGTTGGGCGTGGTGGCGGGCCTGGGGCTTCTGTTGGCTACGCTGTTTGTCCTGCTGCGCGGTGGTGACATGGGCCAAACCCTGGTGCTGCTCAACGAATTTTTCCCTGGCTACACGGTAACGGCCGTTGGTGCTCTGGTGGGTCTAGGCTATGGTTTTTTTACGGGGTTTAGCCTGGGGTGGGGCTACGCTTTTTTGCGCAATGCGGCGACCGCTTTGTACCTGGTGAGCCTGCACCGTTCGGCACAGCAAAGCGTGATGCGCCAATTTTTTGAGTACATTTAGCCCATTTGGCCCTTCCCAGCGGTGACATTAGTTGCCAAAACCGGCAAAATTGGTTAATACTGATACTGGCTTGCTGAGAAACTGGTGAGAATGGAAACGGCCGTTTATACAAACCCATTTGAGTAACCAATATGGGTAACCCACTTGGGTAAACCGCTCCATCCCCTCTACTCAACACAACAACTTAATGATCGCAGTAAACTTTTTGGTTTGGATCGTCTATCGGCTAAGTGCTGATCATCGTGAGGGCAAGGACCAAAAAGTTTTTTTTTGAAATGAGCGAAAACGAGCCAACCCTGGAAAAAATAATCATGACCCGATTAACCCGGCTGAATGCCCTGGTTTCTGGTGTGGTGACCGGGGTCATCTTTGGCTTAATCATCTTT
>CAUJGI010000691.1 GCA_963169155.1 Chloroflexota bacterium | reverse complement strand
TTGCAGCGGGCCAAAACGCACACTTTTTTCATCTCCGGCATGGCCTTCCAGGATGCGTGGACGCTGGATTTGGAGCGGCTGCGCGACTGCTGCATCCACACCGTCAGCCCAGACGGCCGTCTCATTCCCTTCTGCGCCTATAATTTGACGGATAGAAACGGCCGTGCCCTGTACCGCGGCCAGTAGATTGGACCAATCTCCGAGATTGGTCCAATCTTGAAAGCGCTATGCCTGAACTCACACCCCTTCACCCCTGGATTGCCCAAAAAATTGGCTGTGCGCCGGAAGCCTTAACGCGGGCGGCGATTGCGGCGTACCAGCTGGACAGGCTGAACGAGACGCTGGCTTTGTGCCGCGCGCGCAGCCCGTTTTACCGGCAAAAATTGGCCGGGTTGCCGGAAAAACGGGCTGCGCTGGCCGATTTACAGGCGCTGCCCTTTACTACGGCGGAAGATGTGCGGGAACGGCCGTTGTCCCTCCTTACCGTCTCCCAAAGCGAGATTGCGCGGGTGGTAACGCTAGACAGTTCCGGCACCAGCGGCCCGCCCAAGCGGCTCTACTTCACCGCCGCCGACCAGGAGCTGACCCGCGACTTTTTCCACGTCGGCATGGCCACTTTTACCAAACCAGGCGACCGGGTGCTGATTTTGCTGCCCGGCGAGCGGCCCGGCAGCGTTGGGGATTTGCTGGCGCAGGCGCTGCCCCGGCTGGGGGGGACCGGCATTCCTCACGGACTGGTGACGGACGTGGCGCAGGCGCTGGGAATTTTGCATGCCGAGAAGGCAACGGGCGTGGTGGGAATGCCGGTGCAGGTGCTGGCTTTGGTGCGCGCCTCAGCTGCCCAACAATTCCCCCGGCCGCAGCTCAAAAGCGTCTTGCTCACTACCGACCACGTGCCCGCCGCCATTGTCCAGGCGGTGGAAGCGGCGTGGGATTGCACCGTCTACAACCATTACGGCATGACTGAGATGGGGTTGGGCGGGGGCGTCGAGTGTGCGGCCCGGACAGGCTACCACCTGCGTGAGGCGGATCTGTTTTTTGAGGTTGTCGATCCGCAAACAGGGGAACCAGTGGCGGATGGCACGTATGGTGAGCTGGTGTTTACTACCCTCACACGTCGGGGCATGCCGCTGCTTCGCTACCGCATAGGGGATATCAGCCGCTTTTTGTCGGGGGCATGTGGCTGCGGCACGGCGCTGCGGCGGCTGGAGGCGGTGCGCTTTCGCTGGCACGGCCGTTTCCCCCACATCCCGTCCCATTTCCTCACCATGGCCGACCTGGACGATGCCATTTTCCCGCTGCCCGGCGTGCTGGATTTTGCGGCGGTGGTGTCGGAAACCAGTTTGCAGCTAACCGTTTGGGCCGAGGATATGGGGGGATTGGAAACGGCCGTTACCCAGGCCCTCGCCAAGCTGCCTGCGGTGCGCGAGTTGGGCCTGGCGGTCGCTGTGAAGGTGTTGCCTGGCCGAGTTAATCCGCCGGGCAAGCGCAAGCTAACGATAACATCACTTGCCGGAACAGAACCAGGTTAATCCTTCGGCCAGTCCGCGCCGTCGTAGTAGCGCGTGCCGCGATGGCCCTGGCGCGGGATGGGGTTTTCCAGCCGCTCGCCGGGGCAGGCGACCATCACCAGGGTGCGCGGCTTGCCGGAATCTGGATTGACCGCCCCACCAATCAGTTCCTTGATTTTTAGCCGACCGACCAGCTTATCGTTGAAAATGGTGTAGACGTAATCACCCACGTTGAGTTTGGACGGTTTGCCCGCCATGTGAAACTCAAACTCAGCCAGGCTGCCATCGTACAGGCTGTTGATGCCCTCTGAACCGCGCTCGGCGGGAATGGTTTTGGTGATGCCAAAGCTCATCTGTTGCTCCTTGGTGGGTCGGATTGTCAATCCGACTTACGGTTTAAAGCGGCGATACGTTGCCTTCAAACTGGTTTAACTGGGCTTGCAGATGCGCCAGTTCAGCCCGCGTGTGGGCGATGATCGTTTGCAAATCTTGTTTGACCGCTTCCCACCAGCTTTTGCCCTCGGCTTCCAGCTGCTGGGCTTTGCGCCACAGTTTGGCCACGTTGTCCTGGCGCAGGGCGCGGTACTGCTGCTGCACCTTGCGCTGCCGCCGCTGAATTTTCAGCAGCTGTTCGCGCAGTTTGCGAATTTGCAGGTTGTCGATGGCCGCCAGCTCGGCAACGGCCGTTGGGTCCAGTTCCCCCGCCAGGTTGTGCAGCGCCGACACGTCCTGCCGCTCATAGGCAATGTTGATCGAGGCCATGATGGCCGTCATGTAGGCACGCTCCGCGCTGCCTGCCGCCAGGTCAGGGTGAAAACGGCGGGCCAGTTCGCGGTACAGCCGTTTGGCTGCTTCTTTTTCCTGCTGCGGCGTGGCCAGCTCCGGCAGCACAATTTCATCCATGTGGACTGTTTCGGTGGACGGCATTTCGTCATCGGGGGCGAAGGGATCAGGCGCTTCTGTGTCCAGCGCCTGCTGGTGCAGCTTGAGGATCGTCAGGCAGCTTTCCCGCTCGGCGCGCAGGGCGAGCGTTTCTTCGATCAGGTCGCCCAGCTTGAGGCGACACTGCATGCGGAACGCGTTGACCGCCGCCTGTTCCTGGGCCAGTTTGGCTTCGGCATCCAGCAGCTGCTGTCGGGCGTCATCGAGATCGGCCTCGACCTGTTGGCGGTTTGGGGTGGGGGTGGTTACGGCCGTAATTGCCTTCTTCATCGCGTACGAGTATATGTCACTTAGCCCGTCTCTTCAATCTGAGGTGTTGTAGGGGCGGGACAGGCGGGCCAGGATCCTGGCCAGACGTAAGGCGATCCATCCCGCCTGTCTCGCCCAAAACACCACCAACCCAGGGCCGGGCGAGACGACACGGAGCCTAGGCCATCTGTTTTTCCCTGATCCTGGCCGTGCCGTCCCGCCCCTACGCCATTTTTCGAATTGCCAATGCTTACACGTTTCTTAAGAACCGGGCAAATGGGTAATTTTTCTCGTGGTGAAGCCGTCTGATTGGCTGACAGGTACGGCCGAATTTTCATCGAACTCTTCACGGAAAGGCCATGCCGGGCACGGTATACTAAAAATCATGAGCGTAAACACCCACCCAGACAACCGCAAGTATTACCGTTGGGAATGGCAGCTCCAGGCCGCTGTCGACGCCTTCTGGCCCTTTTTTGCCGACACCAACCGCCTCAACCGCGATACGGGGATTTTTCCTGTGGAAGAATTGGCCGGACAAGGGGTTGGGGGAACAAACGGCCGTCGCCGCCTCAAGTTCCGTTTGCCTGTGCCCATTCGCTGGGTGGAAGAGCCGTTTGAGTGGGTGGCGCCGCACCAATACAGCGTGCTGCGCCGCTATGAAAATGGGCCGCTGCGCTCGCTGGAAATTCTGGCCACGCTCACGCCGCGCCCGACAGGCGGTGCCACGCTGGTGTACGAAACCTGGTCGGAGCCGCGCAATATTTTGGGGATTCTGGCCCAGCCCATTGCCCTGGGCTTGATTGCGCCGCGCCGCTTCGACAAAGTGGTGCGGGCTTACGACAGGGTGGCGGCCATCAACGCCGCGCCCGCTTTGCTGAAACGGCCGTACCGCCTGGCCCCTGGCGCAGAAGGTCGCATGACCACCATGGCCGAGCAGCTGCTGGCCCAGGGCGCAGATGCCACGCTGCTGGAAAAGCTGCTGGCCGAAATTCGCGAGGCAGATGATTTGATGCTGGCCCATTTACGGCCGTATGCCCTGGCCGATCAGTGGGGCGTGCGGCGGCGCGACGTGCTGGAGCTGGCCATGTTGGCCACCCGCGTCGGCCTGCTGGACTTCCAGTGGGAAGTGCTGTGCCCGCTCTGCCGGGGCGCGTCTGACCGGGTGCACAACCACCTGTCCGACATGGTGACCAGCGTGCACTGCCCCACCTGCCACATCGACTTCAAGGCCGACGGCGAACATTCCATCGAGCTGACTTTTGCACCCAATCCGTCGATCCGGCCGGTAGAGCGGGTGGAATTTTGCGTGGCCGGGCCGCAGCAAACGCCGCACGTGGCTGTGCAGCAGCTGCTGCCGCCGGGGGAACGGCGCACCCTGACTGTGTCGCTGGCTTTGGGCCGCTACCGTGCCCGCACGATGGGGCTGCCTGGCGGCCAGCAGTTTCGTGTGGCGCAGGAGGGGGTGGCGCAGACGGCCGTTCACCTCAACGCGACCGGTTGGGAGCCAGAGGTGACGCTGTTGGCCCAAAACGTGACGCTGGAGCTGGTGAACAACACGTCCGACGAGCAGCTGTTCATTCTGGAAGAATTGGCCTGGAGCGATCAGGCAATCACCGCCGCCGAGGTGCTGACGCTGCAGCGCTTCCGTGATTTGTTTGGGCAGGAGCGCTTACAGCCGGGTGAGCAATTTTCGGTGGGCAGCCTGACGGTGCTGTTTACCGATTTGCGTGATTCGACCCGCCTGTACCGCGAGATTGGCGACGCGCCCGCCTTTGGCCTGGTGCGCAACCATTTCGACGTGCTGCATGACACCATTGCTGCCGATGATGGGGCCATCGTCAAGACGATTGGTGATGCGGTGATGGCCGTGTTTCGCCGTCCGGTGTCGGCTGTGCGGGCGATGATGAAGGCGCAGCATATTTTGGCTAATCCAACGGGTGGGGAACGGCCGTTGCAGCTCAAAGCCGCCATTCATGCGGGTCATTCCATTGCCGTCACCCTCAACGAACGCCTGGACTACTTTGGCACCAACATCAACATCGCCGCCCGCCTGGAGAAATTTTCGCAGGGCGATGACCTGATCATTTCCAATTTTGTGTACTGCGACCCCGAAGTGCAGGAGCTGCTGCACGAGGCAAAACTGCCCATACAGGCCACCCCGTTTGAAGCCCAGCTCAAAGGTTTTGATGAGGAGTGGTTCAACCTGTGGCGCATTGCGCCTACTGACCAGATAGTGCGGGAAGAAACGGCCGTTCTCAATTCAGACTGAAGTTAGTGTGTTGCCGGCGGTTGAAACCGGTGGTTGAAACAAAAAACCTGCTGAAGCAGGTTGGCAGGTCTGTTTTAACGTGCTTCTGGGATTTAGGTTTTACCGGGTAAACACCCTCACCCCAGCCCTCTCCCTACGAGGGAGAGTGAGCCAGATTCCCTCCCCCTGGAAAGGGGAGGGTTAGGGTGGGGGTTGTACGACCTGGGCAAGCCACTGAGAATGGGCCAACTGTTAAGCATGGCTCTTTCTAAAGTTGTTCACGTGCTTCTCCAATTCCCGAATGTTGCCATTCGCCATAATTTGCTTATACTGGCTTTGTTTCAGGAGAAGAGCATGACACAGAGCGAACCTTTCACCCACGATCTGTTCCAGAGTTTCATAACACAGCTAAATACCCAGCGCGAGGTGTTGTTGGGGGTGGTACGGCCGTTGTCCCACACCATGCGCAATTGGAAGCCCAATGACGACCAGCTGAACATCCACGAAATTTTGATGCACATCGGTACCCAGGAATGTGCGTGGGTCTCGCGATTGGGGCAAATGGTTTCAGCGCCCAGCGAAGTGACCCTGATGCGCTACCTGCACCAATCCCGCGAAGTGGTGCTGGCGCGTTTGCAGCAGCTCAGCGCAGGCCAGCTGGCGCAAACCTTTGCTGATGGCTGGGATGTGCCGCGTGTCTTGCAGCAAATTCTCACGCATGAGCAGGCGCAAACCGAGCGGATTGAGGCGATTCTGGCCCAATGGCGGCAGCACCTGCTGGCCCGATTGGCGGCCGAACGCGCCGGTTTATTTGCCGTGCTGCTCGGCCTGTCTGAAGCGCAGCTGACGACCGGGGAGCCGATGCCCGGCTGGACGGTAAAGGATTTGCTGGCGCACGTGGCGTTTTGGGATGGTTTTCACACAAATCGGATGCAGATGGTGGTAGACGGCCGTATTCACGAAATCATGGAAGTGGGCGATGATGACGACATGGCCGCCTTCAACGCCCGACTGCTGGCTGACCAAAAAACGATGTCGCTG
>CAUJGI010000690.1 GCA_963169155.1 Chloroflexota bacterium | reverse complement strand
ACCTCGCGCCGCTCCAGCAGGGGCGGCTGGTAGGCCGGGTCGATTTGGATGATGGGGTAACGGCCGTCTTTCTTCTGCTTCAATATTTCCAGCGCTTCTGGCTCGTAGCCGGGGGCAATGACGCCGTCGGACACCTCGCGGGCGATGAGCCGGGCGGTCATGCCGTCTACCGGTTCGCTCAGGGCCACCCAGTCGCCAAAGGAAGACATGCGATCCGCGCCGCGCGCCCGAGCGTAGGCGGTGGCCAGCGGCGTCAGCTCGTCCAGCACGTCATCGACAAAGTAGGCACGGGCTTCCTGCTTGGTGAGCGGCACGGCCACGGCCGCTCCCGCCGGACTGACGTGTTTGAAGGAAGCGGCTGCCGGTAAATCGAGCGCCGCTTTGAGTTCCTGCACCAGCGGCCAGCCGTTTAGTGCATCCAGCAAATTGATGGTGCCCGGCGAGCCGTTGAGCACCTTCAGCGGCAGTTGGCCCTGCATGGTGTAAATCTGGGCCGGGGCCTGGTGCGGGTTGATGCCGTAGCGCAGGGTGAGCTGGCTGTGGCTCTGGGGGAACTGCTGGCG
Organism: Chloroflexota bacterium; assembly: GCA_963169155.1. Classification (GTDB taxonomy): domain Bacteria; phylum Chloroflexota; class Anaerolineae; order Promineifilales; family Promineifilaceae; genus Leptofilum. Next base: position 5,851 of record CAUJGI010000690.1, on the reverse strand, counting down.
CAGGAAGTTGGCAATGGCGTCGTCGTAGACGGCCGTATGCTGGAACGCCTTCAAGGCCAGCAGCTGGCGGGTGGGCAGGGTGGTGTCTCCCTGGCCGCGCAGCTCGTCCAGCACTGTGTCGTAGTCGGCCGGGTCGCACAAAATGGTCACACGCAGATGGTTTTTGGCGGCGGCGCGCAGCAGCGTCACCCCACCAATGTCGATTTGTTCCACCGCTTCGGGCAGTGTTACGCCGACTTTGGCGACGGTTTCCTGGAACGGGTACAGGTTGCACACAACCAGATCGATGTTGCGGTAGCCCTGGGCCTTCATGTCCGCCTGGTCGCTGTCGATACTGCGCGCCAGGATGCCGCCGTGCACCGACGGATGCAGCGTTTTAACCCGCCCGCCGAGCATTTCAGGGGCCTGGGTCAGATCGGCCACGTCCAACACTGTCAGGCCGGTTTCGCGCAGGGTCCGGGCGGTGCCGCCGCTGGCGATGAGCGCGTAGCCCAGCTCATGCAGCGCCTCGGCCAGCGCTACCAGCCCTGTTTTGTCAGAAACAGAAAGTAAGGCTTGTTTCTTGATTGCCATCTATTTGACTCCTAACGTGATGGGGCGTGAAATGTGAAACGTGAGGTTTTCATCCATCATGTTTCACGTTTCACGTTTTATAAATGAACGACTTGATCGCGGCCGGGGCCAACGGAAACGGCCGTTACCGGCACCCCGCTCTCAGCGGTAATGTAGTGAATGTAACTTTGCGCGTTCTGCGGCAAATCTGCCAGGCTGCGCACGCCCATGATATCTTCCGGCCAGCCGGGCAGCGTGTCGTACACCGCTTCACAGCGGCTCAGCGACGGGATGTCGCTGGGGTAAAAATCAATCGTCTCACCGTCCAGCCGGTAGGCGTTGCAGACCAGGATTTCATCGAGGCCGCTTAAAATGTCCAGCTTGGTGATGACCAGTTCGGTGAGGCCGTTGATGCGGACGGCGTGACGCAGCATCACCAGGTCCAGCCAGCCCACCCGGCGCGGCCGTCCGGTGGTGGTGCCATATTCGTCCCACGGATTGTCCCCCGTGCCGCGCAGCCGATGGGCCATCGTGCCGTCCAGCTCCGAGGGGAACGGGCCACCGCCGACGCGGCTGGTAAACGCCTTGGCAATGCCAATGATGCGCCCAACTTTACCTGGCCCCACGCCTAGCCCAACCAGCACCCCGCCCGAAGTTGGGGCGGAGCTGGTGACAAAGGGGTAAGTGCCGTGATCCAAATCCAGGAAGGTTCCCTGGGCACCTTCGGCGAGGATGGAACGGCCGTCTTTCAGCGCCTGGTCCAGGTAAACCGAGCCATACACCAGGTGGTCCCGCAGCTTTTGGGCGTACCCGGCATACTCGGCGGCGACTGCATCGGCATCCAACGGTTCCGCACCGTAGATTTTGGTCAGCACCTCGTTTTTGGCGGTGATGTGGGCTTGAATTTGATCGGCCAGCTCTTCTGGATTGGCAAACAGCTCGGCGCGCAGGCCGATGCGCTCCGTTTTGTCGGTGTAGGCCGGGCCAATGCCGCGCAGGGTGGTGCCGATGGCTTCGCTGCCGCGCCGGGCTTCTTTGGCTTTATCCAGGGCAATGTGCGCCGGGGTGATGAGGTGGGTGTTGCGGCTAATTTTCAGCCGGTCTGGCCCCACATCGAGGCCGCGTTCGGCCAGGGCGGCCATTTCGCGCAGCAGCACAGCCGGGTTCAGCACCACGCCGTTGCCAATAAGACAGGTGACGTTGGGATGAATGATGCCTGAGGGGATGAGGTGCAGCTTAAAAATCTCATCCTTCACGGTGACGGTGTGCCCGGCGTTGTCGCCGCCGCTGTAGCGGGCCACGATGTCGGCCTGGGCGGCCAACAGGTCGGTCACCCGGCCTTTGCCTTCATCACCCCATTGGGCGCCAATAATCATGTCTAGTGGCATAGTCTCCTCCTGAGGTTCGCCAAAAATAGATAAGCCCGATCTACCGGAGAATTTCTCCTGGCAGTCGGGCTTTTTAGGTGAATAGAACTGTTTGTCCAGCCATGAATCTACCGCATCAATCCTGAGGTGTGGACGGTAATTTTCTGGCAATAGGTTGGGCTGCTTATTGGATTTTTGGGCAGTTGGTCTATTGCAAACCAATTATAGTGTAGAGACGTTGCATTGCAACGTCTTCCAGGGCAACGTCTTGACTTTAGTAGTGGACGTTCACCACGGTGCCAATGGTAGCAAAGTTGTAAATCCAGGCAGCATCGCTGGTTTCCAGGTTGACGCAGCCGTGGCTCATGGGGTTGCCAAAGTTGCTGTGCCAGAAGGTGCCGTGCAGGGCGTAATCCTGGTAGAAGTACATGACGTAGGGCACATTTTCCAGGTAGTAGTCATAGCCGAGGAGACGGCCGTCCATCGTCTGGCTTTCGTAGGTGAGCCAGATGCGGAACTGCCCGGTGACGGTGGGGTGGTCCCAGGTGCCGCTGGAGATGAGCGTGGTGAAGACGACGGTGTCGCCTTCGTAGGCGCGCAGCGTTTGGGTGGTCAGGTTTACGTCGATCCACCGCTCATTGGGGCCAACGCCAAACGGCCGTGACGAATCGTTGTAGCTGGGGCTGGTGAAGGTAGGAATGGCAGTTGGCGTGGGGGTGGGAGACGGCGTTGGGGTGATGGTCCAGGTGGCGCGGGGCTGGTTGGCACCGGTGCTGGCAATTTCTTTGGCGGGCAGGCGTGGTTCTGGCGTTGGGGTGGTGGTTGGCTGGGCCGGAACGGCCGTAGCGACGGCCGCGACCATCTCTGCCGCCTCTTCCAGGGGAGCGAGGCTGCTGTTGAGAACGGCCGTTTCGGCCGTATCCCCAGCGGGTTGAAAATAGCTCCAGGCATACACGGTGCCTACACCAACCAGAAGCAGCACCACAACGCTCAGGGCAATCCAGCGCAGGGCAGCGGGCCAGTGGCGCGGGGTTGTCGGGGCAGGCACTGTTAGATCGGGAATGTCACTTTCGGCCAGCCGCTTTTCTGCCCAGCGCCGCGCCTTCTGCACGGTGGCATTGTGGGGGGCCAGTAATTCGGCGCGGTTCACATATTCCAGGCTGGCCTGGGGCGATTGGGCCACCGTGGCCAGCCAGAGCCAGCCGCGATAATCCTGCGGATCTTGCCGGACGGCCTGTTGGAGCAGGCGTCGCGCTTCATGGTGGTTTTGCTGCTGAACGGCCGTTTTGGCCTCTTTCAACAGCGCGTCAATTGGGGAAAACGAGCGTGAAGTAGCGGCAGCGCTCATGGCACACTGTCCAAAAAGCAGCGGATGCCGTCCAAAATGCCCGCCGCCGGAATATCGGCATTGGTGGTCAGGATGGCACGATCCAGGTTCATAAAGCCGGTTTCGATGATGATGGCGGGGACACCTTCAGGCAGGGCGCGGAAGGCGTGGTAGTCGGTCATGTGCGGCGTGATGGTGTTGGCGTGGTAGGGCATCTGGGTAACCCGGGTATAGGCTGTTTCCATGCAGCTTTGCAGCAGCAGCGAGTCGGTGCGGCTGGACGGGGCAACTTTGTAGCCCGTGGCCAGGTCGTTGTAATACACACAAGAGTCGGCGTGGATGGAAACAACGGCCGTACCGCCGTAGCTGCTTAACCGGGGATCAAACTCATCCAAAATGTCGGCGTGAATGCCTTGTGCCAGCAGGGCAGCTGCCACCTTTTCGGCGATGTTGAGGTTAATCTCCGCTTCCGTCAGGCCATCGTCGCATACCGCGCCGCTGTCGCTGCCTTTGTGCCCGGCAATGAGCCCAATGCGAATGGGACCGGGGCTTTGCGCCAGGCGCTGCAGCACCGGTTTGGCGGGAATAGGCTTGTAGATGGGGGCAGACAGGGAACTGGTGCTGCTGGCGGCAATCATTTCGGCCGTGGCTTCGGGTGGGCTGAAAAACCAGTAGACAACGCCCATACCCACAAAAGCAAGCAGCAAGAAGAGCACGATAGGCAGGTGACGCCCCAGCAGGTGCAGCCAATCAAATGAGCTTTTTTCCCAATTGTTGTCTTGAAAATCTGATTGCATACGGATTGCTTTGCGTGACCTGATGGCCCAGAAGCGCTGGGCTTTCAGGTCCTGAACAACAGCCACGGAGTTGTTGTTGCTGATCTTATGTCTATATTCTACACGAAAGTGTCAAAGAGGAAAATGAGAGATTTCAGGTCGATTGGGCGCTGTTTGACTTCGTAAGCCAGGGATGAGAGAAAGATGCGATTTAGGAGTGATGTTGCTAAAAAGAAGATGAATCTGTCACCTTTTTGTTACAATATGGCTCTATAAAGTAGCTGACTCGCTGAAGCAAGTAAGGTTTCATTGGGAGACTTGATCTAATAAAGCAGCATCGTTGTGGAAGTGGGTTAGGAAACGGCCGTTGGAGTGCGTCATGCATGAATTAGAACAGCTTGTAAACAGTGCCCGAAATGGCAGACTACCAAAAGAAGAACGCCAGCAAGCGTTTGCCGCGCTGGTGGGTGAATTTTATGAAGTGGCTTATCGTTGGGCCTTTACACGGCTGCACGATGGTGATCTGGCACAGGACGCTACCCAAGAAGCGTTTGTGGTGGCTTACCAGATGCTGCACCAGTTGGAGGAGCCAAAGGCGTTTGCCGGTTGGTTTAAGCAAATTGTGCTAAGTCAGGCCTACCGCCTGCTGCGGGCGGCCCGGCCGTCGACCCAGGCGGTTGATCTGGAGCTGGCGACGCAGGAACCCGGCCCGCTGGCCACGGTTGAAAATGAAGAAATGAAGGATCGGGTGATGACGGCCGTACAGGCCCTGCCCGAAAATGAGCAAATTGTGACGAAGCTGTTTTATCTCAACGGCTACTCACAAAAAGAAATTGCCCGCCTGTTGGAACTGCCGCTGACTACAGTCAAAAAGCGGCTACAGTATGCCCGGCGTAACCTGCGCGGCATTTTGGTCAGCATGATGGACGCTTTTGTGCTGGAACCAGACCCGGCGCCGCTGCCAGCGCCCATCCCGGTGCGGCGCAAACCGGACTATCCGCCGGAGCGGCTGGAATGGTAACAGGCAGGCGAAAGAGGGGATTGAGGGTCCTTGCGTCGTTAAGGCAGGGTTGCGCTTGAATCCCCTCTGGTTTAGTCGTACAATGGTTTGATATTCTCCTCTGTTAAGATAAAAACAGCCCGGAAAATTTCGTTAGATGAATGAGAGGGGAAAGATTCCCAAAATTAATTTAGAGAGAAAATATTATGGATGAGCAACCAAATGACAACCGCCCATCGGTGCCAACCTGGGTTTGGATTATTACGATTTTTGCCGTCATTGTGGGGCTGCAGCTGCTGTTTAGCGGCCGTTTGAGCGGACCGGAGGAAATCAGCCAGCAGCAGTTTTTCTCCCTGGTGCAAAGTGGTGAGGTTGATGTAATCGAGCTGAACGGCGATACCATGGAAGCCTACCGCATTGATGCCACCGGTGAGGCAGTGACGGTTGGGGTGACAACCAAGGACAGCCAGAGCGCTTTGGAAGACGTGCTTGATTTTAATGGCCTCAGCAATGCCACGCTTGAAGAACTGGGGGTTGAGGTGCAGGTACGTAACCTGTCCTTGCGCAACAACATTGTGAGCATTTTGTTCACGATTGGCCCTGTTTTGCTGCTGATCTGGATTTTTAGCCGGGGCTTTCGGCAGATGCAGGGTGGTGGCGGCAACAGCATTTTTGGATTCGGCCGTAGCCGGGCCAAAAACCTCAGCGATGCCGACCGGCCCACCGTGACCTTTGACGATGTGGCTGGCGTGGACGAGGCCAAAATGGAGCTGGCCGAAGTGGTGCAGTTCCTGCGCGAGCCGGAAAAGTTTGTGCAGGTCGGCGCGCG
>CAUJGI010000689.1 GCA_963169155.1 Chloroflexota bacterium | reverse complement strand
CGTAATCGGTGCTGTCTTGGGCAATGATGACCAATTCCTGGAGGCCTGCATGCTGCAAAGCCACCGCTTCGGCCACAATCGACGCCACGGGGCGGCTGACGTGCGTTCCTTTAATCTGGGGAATGGCGCAAAAGGCACATGGCCGTCGACAGCCGTCAGAGATTTTGAGGTAGGCGGAACGGCCGTGTACGGCCGTACGAATCACCCCTTTCTCATCCAACCCCACCGTTTTGGCCTCGTCGGGCAGGTGATACAGCGGCTCGGGGTGCTTCTTACGGCGCAGCTGGCGCACAAACGGCACAATGTCCATCCAGCGCCGCGTGCCAATTACCCCATCAATGCCCGGCACCCACGCCACCACTTCGTTACCGTAACGCTGCGCCATGCAGCCCGCTGCAATCAGCAGTTGGTTCTTGTTTTTCAGCCCCGCCAGCTCCTGCAAAGCTTCAATTGACTCCTGCCGCGCGCTTTCAATAAAGCCGCAGGTGTTCACAATCAGCACACTGGCATCATCCGGGTCGCTCGCGCCGCTAAAGCCAGCCCTTAGCAGCAGCGCCGCCATGCTCTCAGAATCAACCGTATTTTTGCTGCAGCCCAGGCTGAGCAGATAGAACTGCTTCTTTTGTTTTTGTTTACTCATGGGTTTCGGTATTCGGTGGTCGCTAATCCGTAAGCCGTAATCGGTCAACCGTTCACCGATTACCGTTTACAGCCCACCGGCTAATTCGTGGCTGTCCAGACTTCTTCTTTGTTTTCGCCGCGTCCACCCAGCGGACCCAACGGCACGTTGTTGATGGTCACCGACACGCCAATGGCGTTGCCCGTATTGATGCGCACTTCGTCGTTGGCGGTCCATTCGTAAGGCGGGTCGGTGGGGCGGGCAATGCCGGTGAACAGCACACTGCCATCGATCGTTACTTCCATCCACGCCCGCTCCAGAATGATGATTTCGACATCAATGGTTTCCATCGTCGCAGGCAATGCCGGACGCGTGGCCGTTGGCGTGGCATCACCCAGGGGAATGTCGTTGCGCCCGGTGGGGAGGATCACGCTGGAAGGCCCTTCAGTGGTCACGGTGGCTTCCGGTGTCGACGTTTCGCGGTTCAACACGCTTTGCACCGCGCCATTAATCGCTTCGGTGAATTCGGTCGTCCCATCCCCCTGGCCCAAAATCAGCGGCAAAAAACGCTGCCCAGCCAGGTAAAGCAGGCCAATCAGGGCGATTATGATGACTATACGCAGAATAGATTCGCCGCCCCCACCGCTGCGCTGGTAGACGGTATCTACTTCCATGTTGACCGGGTCAAAAAAGGGGTGGTAATCTGGCTGCGCCTCAAGAGGAGGAGCAACCGGTTTGTTGGTGTCCACAATCGCAGCTTGCTGGCGACGTCTGGGGCGCTGTGATTGGCCTAACTCATACCGTTCCAGCAGCGGTTCGGGATCCAGACCCAAAAAACGGGCATAGTTCCGCAAGAAGCCACGCGCGTGCGTAGGCGTGGGCAAACGGTCGAAGTCACCCATTTCCAATGCTTCCAGAAACCGGCTGTTAATCCGGGTTTTGTCCTGCACTTCGCGCAGAGTAAACCCCTTGGTTTCACGGGCTTCTCGCAGAATATGACCGAGCTCGTCTATCATAACGAAAAAAGTCACTGACGCTGGCAGGGGTCAGCGCTTAACCGCTCACACACGCTGCCTGAATCAGTGACTGGGAAAGAAGAGACGTTTATTCGTCTTCTTCGTCGAAGTCGTCGAAATCGTCTTCAGGATCATCCGTTTCAACAATGACCGCTTCTTCATATACGGGCGCCGTTGGACCGGTCTCACCAGCTTCATTTTCAATCACAACGGTCACTTCCGGCTGGTAATCGCCGCTGAGACGAACCACAACTTTGTGCTCGCCCAGCTGACGCAGCGGCTCGACACCCACTTTACGCCGGTCGACCTCAGTACCCAACTCTTCGTTGAGCGCATCGGCGATCTGGGAGGTGGTTACGGAGCCATACAGCTTGCCGGTTTCACCTGCACGGGCGGTAAAAGTGAGGCGCACATTTTCGATCCGGGTGGCCAGCGCCTGGTATTCCTGGCGCAGCTCTTCGCGGTGGGCTTCGGCTTTACGCCGCCAACCGTCGGCCTGTTTCAACATGCCAGGGGAAGCGATCACTGCCATACCTTGGGGCAAAAGGAAGTTACGGCCGTATCCATTCGACACCTTATGCACTTCACCAGCTAAACCAATATTGTCAACATCTTGCTTCAACAGCACTTTCATAGCTGTACATCTCCATCTTTCAAGTTTGAATCTTACTTTTGCAGCAGGAGATATTATCAGAGGGGCAGAAATTTGACAAATGCGGGCGATTCGGCCGTTTATCCGGGCGATTCGGCCGTATAAACCTCATCCATCGACAGCAGCAGGTCGTTTAGCTCCGTCACCTCTTCGGCAATTTCGTGCCGCAACCGGCGGGCACTGCCGCGATCGATATCTTTGGCATCCACCAGCATCGTCTGTGAGTAGATGGTGCCCAGGTGCGTCAGCGAATTCTCCAGCTGTAGTCGAGCACGCTGGATGGTACCCTCCAACGTTTGCAAGGTTTGCAGCTGCCGCTGAAGGCTTTCTAGCGTGGTTTGAATCTGCTCTTTGACGGCCGAGTTGCTGACTTTGGCAACCTCTGCATTCAACTGCGTCATTCGCGATTCCGCCCGCACCCGATCGCGGTGCAAAATCTCGCGCTCTTCCTGATAACGGTCAACGCGGCGGGCCAGATCGTAAATATTTTCTAACCAATCATCAATCTGGTTGGCCGTTTCGCTTAGCTCATCTTTTAACACGGAGTCCGTATGCTCACGAATGCCTTTTTCGATGCGGCTGCGATAATCCAACGCTTCGTTCATTTGCTGCTGGAGTTTTTTATCTTTCAGGCGCTCTGGCTTGAACTCATTTGTGAGCATTTTGGCGATCACCCTGCGGCCAAATTCCGGGTCGAGCACGCTGCTGTAGACGAGACCGGCTTCCGCCACTACACCACCCAGCAGCCAGACCCAAAACGGCACAAACTCTACCAACGGCACACCAACGGCCGAAAACACGGTGAGCATTGCCGTAAGGGCCAACACCACACCGCTTTCCCAGCGCACAAATGATTCCTGCCAGATCGCCTTTTGGACGCGTTTTTGTAATACTTCACGAGCTTTTGACATTGCTTTTACTTTGCTTGTTGCGTTTGTGGTTCCATTTTAGCCTGAACGGCGTTAATTTGCTGTTGAATAGCTGCCTGACGTTCCGCACTGCCGCTCCGCCTCAATGCGCCTTGCAATACGTCCAGGCTGCGCTCAAAAAAGCCCAACTGGGCGTAGGCCCGCCCCAGCGATTCCTGGTAAACCAGATGTTCGGGCGCTTTAGCGGCGGCGTTTTGCCAGTGCAGGACGGCCGTTGCCCACACCCCATTGCGCGCCAGCTGCGTGGCGGCGGCATTAAAATCAGCAGCCGTTTTGGGGCCTTTGGTCAACGTCGCCACCTGCCGCGCCGCCACGCGGTCAAAGTCTGGGCCAGCCTTAAAAATGGCGTAAAACAGAGCCAACAGCGCCCCTGCCAGAATAAAAACATGCAGCGTTTGGCCCAGGCCTGTGGTCAGCGGCATAACAAAATCCTGAATAGCGGGATCCAGGCTGGCCAACCCCAACGCTTCCAGGTCGGCCGGGAGCGCCCAGCGCAGCAGCAGCCCCAGGATGAGGGCCACCAGAGAATAGATGGCCGCCAGGTGCGCCCAATTTTGGCGAAAGTGCACCCCAGCGGCCAGCAGCACAAAAAACACAGCGACCAATCCGCTGGCAACGGCCGTATACAAATTATGCCGCGCCAGGATATTGTACAACACCAGTAAGACAAACAGCTGGCCCACACCCAGCAGCAGCACCCACAGCACCGTCAGGTTGCTGCTGGCGTTGGGGTAACGAAAAGAGCTGACCATGAGGTTCTTTTTACACGTAGGACAGCGCGTGTCTGCTGGAGCCAGCTCCTGCGCGCAGTAGCCGCACATGGGCACTTCTCTGGTCCAGATATCCTGGTAACTTTCGCGGGCCTGGTAGCCGGTGGTGGGTGCTTTGGCCTGTACGGCCGTTGGGTCACGCCACTCCCACGTTTTGATGTGATCATCCGGGTAGAGCAGGGCAGAGGCAGTGGAAAGAGGCGCGTACTCTCGCCGCACAACCTGAACGCGGCCAACGTCTGGGGCTTTTTCAGGTACCGCCTGCGCCAGTTTGGCCAACCCTTTTTGGGCCAGCGCGTTCTCCGGGTTGATCGCCAACACGTTTTCCAGGCAGATTTGCCGCTCTTCGGCCGTTTCTACCGCACCACTGAGCCACAGCCACGCTGTTTCGTTTCGTTCATCTGCGGCAATAACAGCTTCCAGCAAGGCACGACCCTGAAGACGGTCACCGTTTTTTACGGCCGTAATTCCTGCCCGCAATCTCTCTTGCACAGATGCATCAGACATGGTTTCCACCAGGCAAGCCAGTCCACAATGCTATGCTTGGGAACGGCCGTTACTCGATCGTGGCTTCGGCTTCTTCGCTGTCTTCTTCGGCAAAGGACGGTGCTTCGGCCAGACCCAGGCGGCGCTTGCGCTCTTCCAGCTGCAAATCCAACTCAGCACTGCCCAGGGCAGCATCCATCTGGTTGTCCAGCCGTTCAGCATACATTTCGCTGTGGGCGCTGGCCTTATCCAACCGGGAACGAATCGATTCACCCAGGCGCGCAATGTCGGCGTCGCCCACACCCATCAAATCGTCCAGGCTCTTGATGGCCTTCACAGTTGTCTCTTTCGATTTGGCCAGGCGCATAAGCGCTTCCAGCTCTTTCTGCTCCTGACGAATGGTTTGCAGCTTGGCCTGGAGCTTCAAACGGGCACTCAGCAGAGATTCATACTCACGCTGCTGGCGCACCCACTGCTCATGGTACTGCTCCTGCAATTGGCGGGCGCTGTTCAGCTCATTTTGCGCGGCGCGAGCCAGGTCGGCCTTGCCCTGCATCAGCAAGGCATCAATGTTGCGGTCGAGCTGGTCCGCCTTCTTCTTGTACTCCTTGTACTTACGTTCCATGCTCTTGACTTCGCCGCCAACCGTGGCCGCCGCATCTTCTAGCTCGTCCAGGTTTGCCTCGGCATCGCGAATGTACTGCTTCATCACCGCCACCGAGTTAGTTTCCAGCGCTTTATCAACCATCTCATGCAAGTTGGCCGAGATGAGAGTTTGTACTTTTTCGAGAAGTGTTGCCATTGATTCTGCTCCTTGTTGCTTAAATAATCGGGTTTGTAAAGTCTTGTTGTGTGCCCGCCAGGTTTACATCAGCATGAACGTCTGTGTTTGGTGGCGGAACGGCCGTAATTAGCACCCACATGCCCTTTCAACAAAAACATCGTCTGCCAATTACCAAAACCTGTTACGAATAATTTCTTAGTTTGTTGTGCTCCAGCAGGCAAGTGCTGCAAGCCGGTACAACGAACTCCCAGAGACATTGTAAACAATGTCCGCTGTTTTTCAAGCGGCAGTTGGCCGCCGTTCGGAAACAAAATAGCGGCGGTGGAACCGAACGGCCGTTTTAAGCCCATTCGCCAATTCCGTTAACTCATTTACGAATGGGCACTTGGAGCAATCTTAACCTATGGACGGGGACAAGCCACCAGCCAGAAACGGGAGAGCTATCCTTCCATTTCTGCGGCCTTGGGAGAGCCTT
>CAUJGI010000688.1 GCA_963169155.1 Chloroflexota bacterium | reverse complement strand
CACCAGCTGGGCACAACGGTTGACTTTGGTTCACCAGCCATCGATCATCTGTTCCATGTTGATTTTGCTAATACTGCGGAAGGTATTTGGCTTTCTAACAATGCTCATCTGTATGGCTTTACTTTAAGTTACCCGGCCGATACTTACGACATTACTGGTATAAAATACGAGCCATGGCACTATCGTTACGTAGGAGAGAACCTGGCATTGCAGCTCTTTGAGTCCAGGCAAATTCTAACAAGTTGGCAAGTGCAAAACATCCCACCTCCCTGCATTCCTTAGATCAAGTTCTCTACCAGTCACCAAAGTGGAATTGGATCAGCCAGTGCCACGGCTGGTGCACCTGGATTTTTTGCAGGTACGGCGGCAGGTGCGGAATCATTACGTCGGGCAAAGTCTTTAGAAAGTTCTGCTGCGATAGCGTTTTCATTCTGCTCAGTTTACCCAGAATACGGCCGTAAAACCACCCACACCCCCCATTTCCCAACTAATTTTTTCACGCAATTTATGCGTAGGCCCCCACCAGAATTGATTACAATGGAAACCGGTGCGCGGTACGTTTACCCATAAAAATTAGCCGGTACTGCGGCCAACGGCCGTTGCCCCACCCGGCACAGCCACAACCAAAAGCGTGAAAATGATTGCGATAACAAATCAGGGAAATCCCATGAGTAACCAACTGATTGAACGACAAGAAGCCCGGCTTGCGGCACTCTACGAGGTCAGCTCCCAGCTGGGCAAAACGCTGGACCTGGGCGAAGTGCTGAACCAGGTCATGGATTCCATCATCCAGCTCACCGGCGCTGAGCGCGGTTTCCTCATGCTCTACGACAACGAAAACGGCCGTCTCCAAACCCGCGCCGCCCGCAACTTCGACCAGGAAACCATCGAAGAAGATGCCGTCAACATTAGCTACACGGTGATCGACCGGGCCGTTAAATCTGGCGAAGGCATTTTGTCTAGCAATGCCCAGGAAGATGCCCGCTTTTCCGACCAGACCAGCGTGGTGGGCTACCAGCTGCGCTCCATCATGTGCGCCCCGCTGCGCGTGCGCGGCACCACCCTCGGCGCAGTTTATGTGGACAACCGCCTCTTCAGCGGCGTTTTTGAGAAGGATGACCTGGGTCTGCTGGTGACCTTTGCCAATCAGGCGGCCATCGCCATTGAAAATGCCCGCCTCTTTACCCAAACCGACCAGGCGCTGGCCCGCCGTGTCGAGGAGCTTTCCCTCTTTCAGCGCATCGACCAGCAGCTCAATCGTTCTTTGGACCTGAACCAGGTGCTCAGCCTGTCGCTGAATTGGGCCATTGCCCTCACCAACGCCGCGGGTGGCTCGATTGGTCTGTTTGAAGAGCTGGACAGCGAGGATGCCGAAGCGGCCAAACTGGGCACGCGCCAGGTGCTGCGCCTGATGGTGTTCCGCGGCGAAGAAGATCACAGCGAAAGCCGATTGGTGCCGCTAGGCCATCCAATTGTGCGCCAGATCATGCAGGAAAAACGCTCCGTGCTCAGCCGCGATGTCACCGCTGAAGAGTCGGTGGATGGTACCCCTGCCAATGTGCAGCTGGCCGTGCCCATCGTGCAGGAGGGCGAGATTACCGGGCTCATTACCCTGGAGACGCAGCAAAACGTCGAAATCAACCGCGAAGACACTGCCTTTGTCGAGCGGTTGGCCGACCGGGCGGCGGTGGCCATCAAAAATGCCAAGCTGTACGAAGCGATCCATGCCGCCAACAAGGCCAAGAGCGACTTCATTTCCCTGGTGGCTCACGAACTGCGCGTGCCGATGACCTCGATCAAGGGGTATACCGATCTGATGAATGCCGGGCTGGCCGGGCCGCTGAGCGACCAGCAAAAACAGTTTCTTGAAGTCATTCGGCGCAATCTCATCCGAATGAGCTCGTTGATCAGCGACCTGTCGGACATCAACCACATTGAAAGCGGCCGTATGAAGTTTGATCGTAAGCCGTTCGACCTGCGCGAAGTGGTGGCCGACGTGGCCGACAGCCTGCGCGAGCGCATCACCACCCGCCAGCAATCGCTGCACATCGACATCGAAGACGAGCTGCCGCTGGTGTTTGCCGATGCCGCCCGCATGGGCCAGGTAATCTCTAACCTGATGAGCAATGCCAACAAGTACACGCCGGAAGGCGGCGAAATTGTGGTGCGGGCCTGGCCCAACGGCCGTTCCGCCTACGTCAGCATTCAAGACAACGGGCTGGGCATTTCTGAAGAAGATCAGCAAAAATTATTCACGCAGTTCTTTCGCGCCGAGGACAAAGCGGTGCGGGAGCAGCCAGGGTGGGGGTTGGGGCTTTCTATCGTGCGCCGCATGGTAGAAGCGCAAGATGGCGAAATTACCTTCGAAAGTGAATTGGGAGCAGGCAGTACATTTACTTTTACCATTCCTTTGGCTAAGATGGAAGGAAGCGGTTAAAGTTACGGCCGTTATTTAGTAACCATGTTAATGTGACTGGCTGAGATAGGGCCAATCTGAAAACCGTTAACTTGTTTTTTCATGGTTACTTTAGAAGTTGGCCGTCGTGAGGAAGGTTACAAATGGAAGAAAAGCCATCGGGATTAAAACTGTTGCTGAGCTATGAAGTATTAGACGTCAATTTGCAGGCGTACCAGCAGTTTGTCATGCAGCGGTACGTGCCCGCCATGCAAATGATGGGTTTTCAGGTGAGCGAAGTGTGGCACACCGCCTACGGCGACGCCCCCAACCGTCTGGTTGGCTTCGTCTGCCGCGACCGCCAGACGGTGGACGATCTGCTGGACAACGAGATGTGGCTGACCCTCAACAGCCAGCTGGAGCAGTACGTCACCGATTTTAGCTACAAAGTGGTGCCCTATCAGCGTGGCGTTTTCCAAATGTAAGAAAAGTGTGCGAGTCGCGAGTTTGCGAGTGAATTTTCATCGTTCAACTGGTTACTCGCATACTGGCAAACTCGCAAACGCTCCCCCATGAAAAAACACAAGCTCCTGTTGTACGATCAGATGAGCCGCCGGATGCGGGGCAGGCTCTTGTGGCTGGGCCTTACCCTGCTGGTGCTGGCTGTGGTGGATTTGCTACGGCCGTTCCTCGGCTCCACCTTTTATCTGCTCTGGTTGGTGGTAGGGCTGGTGGTACTGCTGTGGCTGTACTACGGCATCCTGGTGCGCCGTGCTGGGGTGGTGGTAACACCCAGCTATCTGCTGCTGCAAGGGCCGCTGCGCGGGGTGAAGATTAGCTACGGCCGTATTTCCGCCGTCACCTCCACCCAAATGGCCCAGCATTACGACTTCGACGCGCTCAAAGGGGGCGAACGCCGCCTGGTACAGCCCTTTTTTGGTACCGCCTGCACCTTTGTTGGGCTGAACAGCTGGCCCAAAACGCTGAGTCAGCGCTCGCTCTGGTTCCCCCGCCTGCTGTTTGGCGTGCGCCGCGAGGGGCTGCTGCTGGCCAGCCCCAACTGGATGCAGCTCAATCGGGACATCGAAGAAGCCCGCCGCAAATGGCACGACGCCCGCCAGCAGAAAGGCAAAAAAGACGGCCGTTCCCTGGCTGCTCAAATTCTAGACCTTTAGTGAAACGTGAAGCGTGAAACGTGAAAATCATCACGTTTCACGTTTCACTCATCACGATCTATACCCCAATCGTAGCTTAAACATATATCTCCCATACATCGCCTTTCTACCCCGCTTGTTAGAATGGAGGCTGGGGTATTTTTGCGTGAAACGGCCGTTTCCCCCACGGTAAAGGAGCGTTTATTATGAAAACCATTGGCTGGATTGCTACCTGTTTGTTGATTTTGTTTGCCCTCGCTGCCTGCACCCCACCCGCCGACCCTGTTGCTGTGACCCGACCTGTGCTCTTGACGGCAACGGCCGTTCCCATCGCTGTTGTTACGCTTGAAGCAGAACCAACGGCATCCGTCCCCACAGCCAGCGCCACACCTCTGCCGCCGAGCGGGCCTATGCCTGCTGCAACTTCAGAAGTGGTTGAAGGCTGGCTCACCTACCGCAATGATTTTTACGGCTATACCATCAGCTATCCGCCGGGAGCTCAAATTACTACCGAAGGCGTTTCTGGCTTCCCCACAGAAGAGCTGCCGGAAGGCATGACGAGTACTGCTTATCTCAATCGGCTAAGAGAGATATATCCTGGCGACATTTGTGTTTCAATCATCTTGTCGGCGGGCAGTGTACATTTCTTGGTTCCGTCGGAGGCAGGCGGAAAATATGCTGGTGCCTGTCCTGGAATGGGAACTGGTTATGATCTGGTAGAAAAAAGCGAGACCGTGCTGATAAACGGCCGTTCCTACCAGGCTAGCGGCTATAAGGTGTATGATCGAAACGAATTTGCTACTTTCCGCAGTGAATTCTTCGGTTTTCTGTTGGATGATGGCACGTCGCTCACCTACGCGGCCGGTCCTGAATTCAGCCCAAAGTTTGCCACCGACTACGAAGCGGCCCACGCCGACTATCTGGCGACAAAAGAGCAACTGCTGCAAATTATTGACTCTTACCGGTCGTTTGCCCAGCCGGAAGGCCATCTCATCACGGAAGATCCCATTTTTGTGGGCGGTGACGTGTGGTTGGAAGGCTGGTCACCAGACGGCCGTTACCTGGCTTACTTCGAATACACGCAAGAACAAGTCGATGCCAGCCTCGGCCCTCCCGGTACGGCTGATGGAGGCTTTGTCATCTACGACACCGCCAGCGGCGAAAAATGCACTGATTACATCCTCGATGCTTATTACCCTTACGAAGGGCCTGGGCTGGGCATGCGCCACCTCTGGCTGCCGGACAGCGGTGATTTGCTGATCCTGACGCAAGACGGCCGTTTCTGGCAGGCCGATGTACCGTGTGGCGAAGCAGTGGAATTGACGGCCGTTTTCCCCGAAACCATGCGCTACTTCCACAGCTTTAGCCCGGATCAATCGCTGCTGCTGCTTGCCGGGGAAACGCATTACTGGCTCTACGATTGGCGCAGTCAAACAGCCACCCAAATTCCCGAAGTGACACCCGACATGTTCAACAACTTTATCTGGTCGCCCGACGGCACCTACCTGGCCATCACCCTGGCCGGGAACTACACCGGTAACCGGGACCCGGTCGGCGGTTCCCGTGTCATTGACGTGGCATCTGGGCAAATTATCGCCCGGCACGATTGGGAACCCGCCAATGCTTTGGACGGCACCTTTGGCGGGCCGGTGTGGCTGGATGAAGAGACATTTATCGTGACCTTAAGCATTGACCAGGGGCCGTTTTTTATGGCGGTTGATGGCCAGGTGGAATCCGCTTTGCCCCTGTTCGATTTTTCCCTGCAAGGAAACATTAAAGAGATTTCCGCCTATGTAGAGCCGGACAGCGGCCACTATCATTTGCTGCTAAAAGATTGGGGCGGCGGCGAGCACCCACGTATTCAACCGCGCATCTACCATTCTGACAGTGACTCGGTCGAGATTTTGGAGCTAAATGCCCAAGAAGATTTCTGGCTGTCGGTCGATGGGCGATTGATGAGTTACCGGGAAAATGGCACGTACTGGGCACGTCCGGTAACG
>CAUJGI010000687.1 GCA_963169155.1 Chloroflexota bacterium | reverse complement strand
CGACAACCGCCCACCGTCCCCACCGATTGACATCATCCAAAAACCTGTGCTATTCTGCGCCCGAACACCAGGCCAAGCAGCACAGACTCTCCCGCCTAATCCTCTGAGTTCTCTGTGCCCTCTGTGGCCAAATACAATCCACCACAAAAGGAAGTCGCCATGCAAACCATTGATTCTCTGAAAATCCTGCAAGAAGGGCTGCCCAGCAGCAGCGCCGCCCCGCGCCACATCATCGTTATTGGCGCGGGCATGGCAGGGCTGACGGCCGCTTTGCTGCTGCAAGAAGCAGGCCACACCGTCACCATTTTAGAGGCGCAAAACCGGCTGGGCGGGCGCGTCTACACCTATCACGGCTTTCCGGGCAAGATGTATGGCGAATTTGGCGCGATGCGCTTCCCCAAGCAGCACAAGCTGGCCCAACATCTCATCCACGAGCGGTTTAAGCTGGCGACACGGCCGTTTCCCATGTTCGACGAAGATACCTTCATCTACGTCAACGGCACCCGCTTGCGCCGCAGCGAGTTCCACCCCGACAAGGTGGACTTCAACCTGCCCGCCCACGAAAAAGGCAGGCTGCCCGATGAGCTGCTCAAAGCCGTCATGCAGCCGCTCATCGACAAAATCGACGAACCCGGCGGCTGGGATTACCTGGTCAACCGCTACGACAGCTACTCGCTCATCGACTTCCTGCGCGAGAGCAGCCTCAGCGACGCCGCCCTGGCCATGATTGGCCCGCTGCTCAACCTGGAAGGGCGCTTCCACTTCTCCCTGGTCGAGTGGTTTTCCCATTACTACGAAAACGTCTTTGGCGACCTGGTTTTCATCGAAGAGGGGGCCGATGCCCTGCCCAACGCTTTTGTGCCGCATTTGCAGTCATGCATTCGCCTGGGAGCCATCGTGCAGGAGATTCAGCAGTCGGAAACGGGTGTGACGGTCACCTTCAAAGACCCGGCAGGCTACAGCCAGACGGTCAGCGGCGATGAGTGCATTTTGACGGTGCCGTTTAATTTGCTGCGCCACATGGAGATTGGCGGATTAGACGTGAACAAGTGGTACACCATTCGCAATGTGTATTACGGCCGTGCCCACAAAATCTTCATGCAGTTCAGCGAGCGCTGGTGGGAAACAAAGTACAACATCTCCCACGGCGTCACCGTCACCGATCTGGCCATCCGCAACGTGGTGTACACGCCCGCCGGGCAGGACCCGGGCTACAGCAAGGGGGTCATCATCGCCTCTTATGCCTGGGAGCAGGACAGCATGGCGTACAGCATGTTGAGCGAGCAGGAGCGCATCGGCCAGGCGCTGCAAGATTTGTGCAAAATCCATCCGGAAGCGCGCCACACATTTGAATTTGGCATCTCGCACGACTGGTCGCTGGACCAGTATGCCGGGGGCATTGGTCCGCTGTTCCGCCCGCACGAGATGAGCGGCCGTTTCTACGACAACAACGGCCGGCCTGTCAACCTCATCTGGTTTGCCAACGACGCCTGCGACCGCCGCCACCGCCGCTGGATCGAGGCCGCGCTGGTGGCCGCCGTCAAAAATGCCTTCGCCCTGCACACCGGCCTGCGCAACGAGGTGCCGCTAGATATTCATGAGTAAAGTTTTTGGACGTGAAGCGTGAAACGTGAGGCGTGAAAAAATCACGTTTCACGTTTTACGCTTCATCCGTGTAACCATTCCCAGGTGACTGCATCTAAGCAAAGAGTGTGGGACGGCAACGGCCGTTTCCCCCAAATTAAAAAGCCACAGAAAATAAACAGTGACACGATTTTTGCACTTTTCGACCTTCTAAAAGGTGTCATACCTGCGAAGGCGGGTATCCATCTTGTTGACCAAAGTGGATTCCCGCCTTCGCGGGAATGACAAGAAAAAGACGAAGATAGAGTTGAGTCTGGAAGACCCAACCTCAAAACTCTCTGTGTCCTCTGTGGCCCAAAACTTAACTTTTTACGGAGACATTCACCATGGAAATGATTATCGACTTCCCCGGCGGGGCGCGGGTAGACGCCCACTTTGGCCCCTTCACCGTCCCGACCGACCAACCTTCTTACAACGGCATGGCCTCTGCGCCGACGCCATTTGCCACCTTTTTAGCCTCCATTGGCACCTGCGCGGGCATTTACGTGCTGGGCTTCTGCCAGCAGCGCGGCATTTCGGCCGAAGGCGTGCGCCTGGTGCAAAGCCTGGAAGTAAACCGGATGACGGGCATGGTGAGCAAAGTAAAGCTGGACATTCAGCTGCCGCCCACTTTTCCGGAGAAATATAAAACGGCCGTCATCCGCGCCGCCGATCAATGTGCCGTCAAAAAACATTTTGAAACCCCACCGCAGTTTGAAATCGAAGCCACAACCGTTCCGACCCTGGCTTCTGCCTGATTTTTGCACCGAATTGGCGCGAATTCACACGAAAATTAGCGTTAATTCGCGCCAATTCGGTGCTAATCTCCTGAAATCCTAAAGAGCAAAAATGAAAAGGCAGCCAAAGATGGTTGCCTTTTTTGCTGCCTCGGGATAGAGTGTCAGAGGTTTGTGAAAGCAAAAACAAGGGAAAAGGGAAACGAACCAGATGACACCAATGGATGACGAAACGGCCGAAGACATGACGGCCGTCGACGACACAGAACTCATTGCCAGAATTCAGGCGGGCGATAAAACTGCCTGCGACGAGTGCATTGCGCTGCACTCCCCGGCACTGGAGCGGCTGCTGCTGCGCCTGCTGGGCAACGAGCAAGACGCCGAAGACGTGCTGCAAGAAACCTTCCTCAACGCTTTCCGGGCCATCGACAGCTTTGAAGGGCGTTCCAGCCTGAGCACCTGGCTGTACCGCATTGCCTACAACGCGGCCATGATGCGCCTGCGCCGCCCCAACGCCCCCACCGTCTCGGTCGAAGAGACGCTAAACGAGATGCCCGGCTACGTGCCGCGCCAGCTGTTCGACTGGTGCTGCCTGCCCGAAGAAACCTACGACAGCGCAGAGGTGCAAAACGAGCTGCGCCAGGCGATTGCCGCCATGCCGGAATCGCTGCAAACGGTTTTTATGCTGCGTGAATTGGAAGGGATGAGTACGGAGGAAACGGCCGTTACCCTCGATATTTCCACCAGTGCCGCCAAAGTGCGCCTGCACCGCGCTCGCCAATGGCTGCGCGACGCCCTTGACCCCATCCTTGCTCCTCAAGATTCAGGTCGCTCTTCAGTTATCTGATCGTTTGTCTTTTGAGATTCAGTCGCAATTTCCTGAGGTCGTTTCTTACCCAATGAGCAGCTCAATGAATAAAACTGTGCTTACAACGAGGAGAGTACCAAGCAGTTTGAATTTATCACAGCGTTTCCTCTGGCAAATTTAACGAGCACAAATTGGCAGGCGGTAGCCGGTTTCTGGCAAAGGGTGATTATCTGGCAAGATGGCCTGTAGACGCTCCCCTGTGATCCAGTTATACAATCCCACGTAAATTGATGCATACTCGCCTGTGAAGGGGATGAAACGTATGTCTTTTAGCAAGGTATTCGGTTTCCATTCGCCCATTTGGTAAGTTCCACCGAAGGCAAAACCATCCTTTTGTGCTACCAACTGGTTTTGCGAATCCAAAACATGCACGTAAATCGTAGAGGTAAGGGAAGGTGGATCGTCAATCTGCCACACGAGTTCCACTTGTGGGCCATCCGTCTCAGCCCGGAAACAACCATCAACTAGGGTAATGTCTGCTCCGTTTTCCTTATCGGAGAAAATTGCAGCCGTTGAGGTTGCATAAAAAGCTGGTTGCAGTTGGCCTACTAATTCTAACTGGATAGTGTCATCACTATAGTTGGTTAAGTAAACATCCGCCGTGGGATGGTTGCTCGCTAACTGGGACCAGCTTTGGCCTTCACCCAAGAGACCATAGGCGTAGGGTCTTTCATTGGTCCACAGGTCGTTATAGCGTAGTAAATCAAACTTCGTTTGGTACCCCGTCTGGACATCAATCAGCTGCTGTTCCCGCAAGTAATCTACTAAGAACAACACGCCTTCATGCCCTAAGGGATATGTTGTGGTGTGTCCGCGGACCTCATTTGGAAAGTTGATGAGTATGGCGGTGCGATCATTTTCATTTGCCATGACCACCTTTGCGACCCCTTGGTTGGTGACATTCCCCAGCAAGGAGTGATACTTCACAAACCGTGATACAAATTGGATATTTTGCCCCACGATAAGAATGAGAAACATGCAGCCAGCCAGCCCTGCCAGTCGGTGCCAACGGTTGGCAGGAGAGCTTACGGCCGTATGGCGCCACAAGCGCCACAGCTGAGAAAATGTGTACCCCCACAGCCAACTTATCCCTACACTTGGCACCAACAGCAACCGCGGCCCGCTGATAGTATAATTGAAGCTGAGCAGGAGCAAAGCTGGTAGTATGGTAAAGAGGCACCAATACCAAGGAAAGGCCAGCGGTGATTGTATCCATCTGACAGCTGAGCGGCGGACTTTGCTGACGGGCGATTGGGTAACAGTAGCAGCTTGCACATAGACTAAGAAAGCAATGCCCAAAAAGGTAAGACCAACGGCCGTTAACAAATCATTCCACCCCCATTGATCTCGCAACCAGCCTCCAACCCAGGTAAACGGATAGGCGATACCCTGACCAAAGTAGGCAGCGTTTTGCATGATGGCTTCGAGCCCATTAATGATTAGCTCGCTTTTTGTTTTCGGCGCGAAAGACCAGATGGTGTACCAGAGTAACACAGGCACGAGCCAGATCAACACATGCCAGATTGGGACCCTCGTGTTTTCCCCATCACGATGTGTCCAGGCATAGACAGCAATGAGGGGCAGCACCATGACGCCATTCTCATGAGCGAGTGGTGCCAGAAAGGTGAACAGCAAACTCAGAAACGCCAGGCCTCTGTGCTTGCTTTGAGAATAAAGAACAAAGCACATCAGGCCGCCTAAAAGCAGTGTTATGACCAGCAAATGGCTTAAAGAACTTACCCACGGTACGGCCTGAAAACTAAACGGGAAAATAAGAAACAGGGTACAGCTAAGCCAGGCGACATCTCCACGCCAGGTTTGTGAGTGGAACTGCTGGCTTGGCCTAAACAACCAGCCACCTATATATCCAACCAGCCAGCCATTTAGGCTGTGCAGTAGTAAATTGACAGCATGAAGTACCGTGCTGTTCATTTCACCGAAAATCAAGTAAAACAACCGCCAGATCGACATGGTGAGGGGACGAAAATAGGGAAAAGAACCAGCTGTTTGCCAGATGGTTTCTAACGGAGTCCTGGCAACAAAAGGGAGCAGATCGAGATCGTCAAAGAAGAAGGGCAGATTTAAAGCAGTTCCATACAGCAGTCCTGTGATGCAAATAGACCAGATTGCTAAACCAAAATAAATCAGGTTGCTGTGTGTTGCTTTTCGCAGTGGAAATGGCATGGTGTTCCTCAGCAAAACAGCGGTACAACCTCGAACTTGGTCACGTCCACCAGCCCCAAATCGGAAATGCGCAATTCGGGGATGACGACGAGGGCCAGCAGGCTGAGCTGCATATAGGCGTTGTTGAGCGTGCAGCCGCAGTCGGCCATGGCCGCCACCATGCGCGCCGCCTTCGCCGCCACAATTTCCGCCCGCTCGTCGGACATCAAACCGGCGATGGGCAGCTCCACCAGGGCAATTTCCGCATCGTCCTTGAACACCACCACGCCGCCGCCCACTTCCCCCAGCCGATTGGCCGCCAGGGCCATGTTGGTTTTGCTGGTGCCCACCACAATCATGTGGTGGCTGTCGTGGGCCACGGTGGTGGCCATGCCGCAGCGGCTGGTAAAGCCAAAGCCGGTGACAAAGCCGTTCACCACGCCGCCCGTGGCTTGATGCCGCTCCACCAGGGCAATTTGGGCCACGTCCAGGCGCGTATCCAGCTGCACCAGCCCGTTTCCGATGGGCAGCACACGCGTTTCGGCGCGGGTGGGGGCCTGGTTTTCCACCACACCAATCGTGCGCACCTTGGCGGTTTTTTGGCCCGCCGGGGCATGAATGTCAAACGATTCGGCCGTGAGCGGCTGGCCCAGTTTGACGGTGCCTTTGGCGAAGTCGGGGTAGCTGTAGGTGGGTAGATTGGCGATGAGACGGCCGTTTTCCGCCAAAACTTCCCCGTTCGCAATCACCAACTCAATCGGCAGCGTCACCAAATCGCTGCTAATCACGATGTCGGCATAGCGGCCGGGGGTAATCGAGCCAACGTCTTTTTCCACGCCAAAATGCTGCGCGGTGTTGAGCGTGGCCATCTG
>CAUJGI010000686.1 GCA_963169155.1 Chloroflexota bacterium | reverse complement strand
AAGCAGATTTTCCCACGTGGGAAAATCTGCTCGGCCTGTTTTATCTCATATGCCAACTGGGCAGGTACTTGGATGCTTACAGATGGTTTATTCGTCTTGCCTGGACCTGGGTATTAGCCGCTCCAGTAGTTGCCCTGCGGGACAAAACCGCCAGGAATAAGCCCAGCCGCATCTTTGGCCGGCACCGGCAAAACAAAGGCAACGGCTTCCGGTTCTGGCGGGCTGGCGGGCTGTACGCCCGGTGTGGTGACAAAGAGCAAACAACCAAGAGCAACTGCGGCGGTAAAACGTTTAAATGATTTGACAAAGTTTTCTGATTTCATGGCTCACCCCGATGTCTGATTTATATTTATCAGACGCTTTTGTATATGTTTTGTTTTTATAGAGTAGGCTCAAACTCTATTGGTCTATTTATAGAAATTTCTGCTTACAAAAACTGTTTCAACCGAGACTACATCAGGCAGAGAAGGACCAAGGTACCACACTTGCGCATGCGGATCAGCAGAGTTGCTCGCTGTTTCCAGGAGAAACGCATTTCTTCTCAATTCAGCTTGTCACCCTGTGAATTTATGTACGCAAGCGATTGGTGGCGGAAGTAGGTGTTATACAGCTCGGCGTAGTGGCCGCTGCCCGCCATGAGGCTGTCATGCGTACCTTCTTCGATGATACGGCCGTTGCCCATCACCACAATCCGGTCAGCGTTTTTCACCGTGCTCAGCCGGTGGGCAATGACGATGGCCGTGCGCTCGCGCATCACCTCGTCCAGCCCTTCCTGGATTTGTGTCTCGGTGAACGGGTCCACGCTGGCGGTGGCTTCATCCAGAATGAAAATGGCCGGATTTTTCAGCAGTACCCGGGCCATCGCCACCAGCTGCCGCTGCCCCATCGAGAGGTTGCTGCCGCGCTCGCCCACGTCGGTATCCAGGCCGTAGGCCAGGGCGTGCAGCCACTCACCCTGGCTGATCCGGTTGGCGGCGCTGAGCACCTGTTCGTCGTCGGCGTCGGGACGGCCGTAGCGAATATTGTCGCGAATGGTCCCAGAAAAGAGGAACGGCTCCTGCGGCACCAGACCAATCTGCTGCCGGTAAGCGCCCAGGTCCAGGGTGCGGATGTCGTGGTTATCGACCAGGATACGGCCGTCCTGGAACTCATAAAAGCGGTTGATCAGCTTGGCGATGGAGCTTTTGCCCGCGCCAGTGTGCCCCACCAGGGCCACCGTCTCACCCGGCGCAATCGTCAGCGAAAAGTCGGGCAGCACCATCTCTTTGTCCGTGTAGCTGAAGCGCACCTGCTCAAAGCGAATCTCGCCGCGCAACGCGCCATCCAGCTGGCGGGCGGCGCTTTGCTGCACCTTTGGCTCCAGGTCGATCAGGGCAAACACCCGCTCGGCCGCTGACAAGCCATCCTGGAACTGGCTCCAAAACGAGGCGATGCTGGTCATGGGGAACCAGTAAAAACCGACGGCCTGCATGTACAAATACCAATCCCCCGGCGACAGGCCAGCCAGCCCACCCAGGAAAGAATCCGGCAGGGTAGCCAAGCCACCAGTGTAGACAAGAACGGCCGTGCCAATCCCCGAAGCAATCACCATGATTGGGAAAATGGAGATGAGCACCAGCCCGCGCCGCACCCCGACAGCA
Source organism: Chloroflexota bacterium (assembly GCA_963169155.1). Classification (GTDB taxonomy): domain Bacteria; phylum Chloroflexota; class Anaerolineae; order Promineifilales; family Promineifilaceae; genus Leptofilum. Next base: position 1,499 of record CAUJGI010000686.1, on the reverse strand, counting down.
TACCCCTGCTTGTTGTTGGCGTGGAACGTGTCGTAAATCGCCCCTTCCTGTCGGAACCCCTTGGCCACGATGATGCCGCTCACCGATTCTTGAATTTGCGCATTGATTTTGGCCGTTACCCGGCGTGAATCCTGCGTCACGCGGCGGGCAATGGTGCGGAAGCTCAAGGCAATGGCCACCGCCAGCGGCGTCATGCCGATGAGGATCAGCGTCAGCCAGGCGTTGATGCTGAACAGCCAGACCGTCAAGATGAGCACCAGCAGCACCTGGCTCAACAAGTTCAGCGACAGATCAACAACGGCCGAAAAATCCTGCGTGTCGGACGTGACCCGGCTCACCATTTTGCCCGAGGGGTGTTCGTCGTAAAAGGACAAATCGTGGTTGATGGTGGCGGCAAACACATCCTCGCGCAGCTGCAAAACCACGCTGCCCACAATGCGCGCCGAAAAATATTGGCGAATGTAGTTAAACACCCAGGCCGAAGCGCCCATCAACGAGACACCGCCCGCCAACAGCAGCATTGTCCGGGTGTTCGGGTCGGCGGCAATCAGGTCAATCGCCCGGGCAATGATAACTGGTCCGGCCGTGCCCGCCACCGAGTTGAGGGTGATCATCACCGCCACCAAAATCATCTGCCGCGAATACGGCCGAAAATACCCCACAATCCGCCCCAACAGCTCCCGGTCGGAATAACTGCGGTCATAATCTTCAGTGTCTAAACCATCTAGAATAAATCCCATAATTAGTTCCTTGCCACAGAGGGCACAGAGGGAAAAGAGAATTTCGTAGGCACTGCGGCCGTTCTCCAGACCGCCCGCCATGTGGCTCGGTGAGGACACCGGCCACAGCCAGAGGATTCTACTTGGCTAAAAATCTATGAAACGTACTCATCAATCACACGATACAATTTATCGGAAATAGTTTTCTCAATATCTTCAAAACCAATAGCATCGTATTTGGCTTCATATCGCCCGTCAAATCCCAGCTGTTGTTTGTCTGAGATTCCACCTAAAAAATAGAATACTTTCACCATTCCAAAAGTATTTACACTCAACTCAAAAGTAAATTTTAAATTTATTGAATCCTTTGATTTTAGTCCGCGCCAGAAGTAATGGAACTGAAATTGCGGTATATTGAAACTTAAAACGTTAGCAAACTCTATTGGCGCTGTGAGTGGTGTAACATTTAGCAACGTAAGCAAGTTACCTTTATCAAAATATGTCCATAAAAAATCTGTGGAATAAAAAAGGCGATCAAATTTTTTCAGCGTCAAAAGTAAAGATGAAATAGTTGGCTGAACAAACTCCTCATAAATAGCTTTTAATGTAACTACATCTTCCTCAGTATTTTCTTTATCCCTATACTCCATTTTCTTTTGAAGAAGTGTGAGCTTTTTATCTAAATCCTCAACATCATCAATATCTTCACCTTTTGCACCGCGAAGAAATAGATTGAGTGCGTTGAGCAGTTCATTCCCAATGTGGACAATGAATGGTTCC
>CAUJGI010000685.1 GCA_963169155.1 Chloroflexota bacterium | reverse complement strand
TGGTCATGGGGCCTCCTTCTTTGGGTCGGTGAACGGTTATCGGTATTCGGTGAGCGATCATTTTACCGATTACCGATAACGGAGTACCGACTGCCAAGTCGGCCTATAAGCCGCATTCTGTGTCGCAGGCGAACCTGCGCAGTGATCATCTATCTGGGAGTGTTATTGCTAACACCCTCGTGCGACCTACCCGGGCGTTTAACGGGACGAGCAGCCCCTTCGCCCTGCTTGGTCTTGCTCCTGGTGGGGTTTGCCTGGCCAGCGACATTACGGCCGCTGCCGGTGGTCTCTTACACCGCCGTTTCACCCTCACCCCATCCCCGGGCTGAAGCCCGAGGCTACAATGGCGGACCATTGTTAGGGCAATATGCCTCTCTGTTGCACTATTCCGTCGGGTCACCCCGCCCGGCTGTTAGCCGGCACCATGCTCTGTGGAGTGCGGACTTTCCTCAGCCAGACGCCAGAGGCACCCAGCCGCGATCACTCAGCCAACTTGGCTCTGTGATCGTAACATTGGCGGGGAGGAGGTGCAACTATCGAGCCATTTTTGTAACAGCGTGGGATCTTAAAAAATCAAAGGGGTCTTTCGGATTTAGTGGAGTCAAACTGATTTTCGCACCGAATTGACGCGAATTTACACGAAAATTAGCGTTAATTCGCGCCAATTCGATGCTGATCCCCTGAAATCCTAAAGAGACAAATCAAAGATTACGCAGATTAAAAAGATAAAATCTGATAATCTGCGTAATCTTTGATGAATAGTTTGTGGGTGTAGCTGGTTGGTTAGGCCTGTAATTGGTTGAGGGTGCGGCGGGTGAGGACGGCGGCCATGTCGGCGCGGTAGCTGGCGCTGCCCCGGAAGTCGCCGGGGTGGCTGTTGGCGGCCTGGGCGGCGTTAACGGCCGTTGCCACATCATCCCCCGCTTGTTCGGCGGCGTGCAGACGAAACGGCCGTTCCCCCAATCCAGTAGCGGCCAAGCGCACTGAACCATCTGCCAGACGCCAGCCGGTGATGGAAACGATGGGGTAGTCCGCCGGGGTGCGGGCGACGCGGTGGCTGGCCCCGTGGCCCACAGGCAGGGGGATGGCGACGGCGGTGATGAGGCCAGACGGCCGTTCCCCATCTGCCAGGTAGTCGGCCAAAGAGACCGTGTTTTCCTGGCTGTGGCTCCGCAGGGTGAGGCTGGCTTCCAGCACCAGCAGCGCGGCCAGCAGTTCGCTGTCCGGCAGGCGGCTGGCGATGGTGCCGCCGAGGGTGGCGGCGTTGCGGTAGGTGTTGGGGCCAGCCTGGGTTACGGCCGTTTGCAGCAAAGCGGCCGCCGGATGTTCGGGCAGTTCGGCCTGTAGGAAGTGGTTCAGTTGGGTTAGCGTCAGCGTGGCTCCGGCTGCCAGGGTGGGCATGTCGTTGACCGTGACCAGTTGGACCTGGCCCAGTCCTAGCGCTTGCAGATCGATGACGGCCGTTCCTGGCAATCCTTGCTCCGTGGCCAGTAGTTTGGTGCCGCCAGCCAGCGGCGCGCTGCCGGGCCTGGCCAGCAGGGTCAGAGCCTCGTCGAGCGATTCAGGGCGGTGGTAGCTGTCTGGTTGTTGGGGCATGGTGACTCCTTTTGCCTCACGAATTGGGCGAAACGGCCGTTCGTGTTGTGGGAAGTTGTGGGTCTTTGGGATTTCGTGGGGTGGGGTGAAACGTGAAGTGTGAAACGTGATGTCTCTCTTCTCACGTTTCACGTTTCACGGCTGATCAACTCTTTGAGTTCCTAAAGAACCGGAAATGTTAACAAGATGCTGCTTCTGTTCCGCTTGTCGGCAGTTGTGAAATTGGCCAATGCTGTTTACAATTGCCAACGATGCTCGCTATTTTACCCAAATTTCGGCAAAAACCGACCGTAATCGCCTAACGGCACCTCTTTTGCAGCGGAATCTTGCTTCATGATTGAGCAATCACCCTCGTTTTTTGTTGGCCTCAAGGGAAGTGTGCGCCGACCCCGGGCTGTGGCCCTGGGCGTGGTGCTGCTGGCGCTGCTGGTGATGGGCTGGTACGCGGTGACGGACAGCAGCCACCTGGCGCACGATCCGCTGCTGGCGGGCGGCGATTACCTGGGCGCGGCGCTGTGCCATCGCATCACCTCGCGCTCGTTTGTGATTAACGGCCGTCAATTTCCCCTTTGTGCCCGCTGTACCGGCATGTACCTGGGCGTGGCGCTGACCTTCGCTGCACTCTTCCTGGCCGGGCGGGGCCGCCGCACCGATTTGCCGCCGCTGCCCATTTTACTGGTGCTGATTGGCTTCATCGGGCTGATGGGCATCGACGGCGTGAATTCGTACACCCACTTTTTCCCCAACTTTCCCCATCTTTACCAGCCGCAAAACTGGTTTCGCCTGGTGACCGGCATGGGCACCGGGCTGGCGATGGGGCTGCTGGTTTTCCCGGCGCTGGCGCAGACGCTGTGGCGGGAGGGCGACGGCCGTTCCGTTATCAACTCCTGGGGTGAGCTGGTGGACCTGCTGATTCTGGTCACCATTGCCACGCTGCTGGTGCTGAGCAACCAGCCCACGGTTTCTTACGTATTGGCCCTTGTCAGCGCCGCCGGGGTGCTGTTGATTGTCACCGCGCTGAATGCCGTCTTGCTGCTCATGCTTTTAAAGCGGGATGGGCGGGCGAGACGATGGGTGGAAACGGCCGTGCCGCTGCTCATCAGCCTGGTGCTGGCCGTAGGGGACTTGGTCGCCCTGGCCCTGCTGCGCTTTAATCTTACGGGAACCATGACTGGCTTCCCGGGACTGGCCTGATTCAATTTGTAGCCGCAGATTGCAAGCTGCGCCTTTTCGCGGAAAGAATCCGCGGCTACTGAAATTTTGGAGAACACGATGCTTGACTTGTTTAGCGCCTTTGGTCTGGCGGGCAGCGCGGGTTTAAATGCTTACATTCCCCTGCTGCAGGTAGCCCTGACGGCGCGCTTCCCCCAGAACGATCCGCTGATGATCCTGGCCGAACCGTACAACATCATCGGCAGCGGGTGGGCCATTGGCATCATTGCTGGGCTGCTGGTCATTGAGATGTT
>CAUJGI010000684.1 GCA_963169155.1 Chloroflexota bacterium | reverse complement strand
CTGCGTCATGGCGAAGAGCTGCCCCTGGGCCAGAAGCCTTCATTTGTCCAGTACGCGGCCTCATTAAAGCGGCCGCCTGGCAGCAGCCGGGCAGCTAAGTCACAGGCGTTTTGGCAGGAGAAAGTGACCCACAAGCCGGAGCAGCTGCTTTTTTACGGCCGTTTCCCGCAAAAACTCTCCAATCACGTTCAGCGCTGGATACACAAACTAACGCCAGACCAAACCGCCCACCTCATTGCCGCCGCCGAAAGTGCTGACTTAGGCACCGCAACCAGCGATCTGCGCCAGTTTTGCCTGACCGCCGCGCTCTATTTTGCCCTTATCCATCAGCTGACGGGCAGCACCCGGCTGGGTTTTATAACCACCATTCACAGCCGTTCTACCCAGGTTAACCGGCAAACGGCCGGGCCGGTGATGGAGCTGTGCCCGGTGCTGGTCGATCTAGACCCGACAGACAGTTTCCTCACGGTGATGCAAAAAGTGGCGGCTGAGATGCGGCAGCTGCTGCTGCATTACCGGCATGGCACCAGCCAGGCCGCTTCTGATCTGGCGTTGGATTTGATGTTTACCTTTGTTCCCCGGCCGCTGCTTAGACTAGACGGCCGTATCGTCGAGCATCACATCGTCCATCCCGGCGTTGGCAGCGAGCGGCTGGCCCTCCATGTCCACCACCTGGAGTCTACCGACGGCCGTGGCAGTTACGAGTTTTACCTTGATATGCACGAAGACACCTTCACCGCCGGGCAGCAGCATCACGCCAGCCAGTCGCTGCTGCGCCTGACTGAGGCCGTGTTGCAGAATCCCGACCTGTCTATCAACCAGTCGGCGCTGCCCTGGCCAGTGGCAGATGAGATTCTAAGTGGCGATGACGGCCGTTCCCGCCCCACCTACGCCCCCCCACAAACTGACCTGGAAAAAGTGCTCCAGCAAATCTGGGAAGAGGTGTTAGGCATTTCGCCCATTGGCCGGGATGATGATTTTTTTGCCCTGGGTGGGGAGTCCTGGCAGGCAATGAGCTTCTTGAGTAAGTTCGAAGCAGCTACGGGCCATTACCTGCCGCTCTCCTCGCTGCTGCAAGGCAGTACGATTGTTGGGCTGGTACGGCAAATTGAAGCGGCCGTTCCGCCTGAGTCGCTGTTGCAAATCCAGCCTGGTACGCCCGGTATACCTCCCCTCTTTCTCATTCCTGGGGCCGCTGGCAACACGTTGGCAATGGATCGCCTGGGCCGACGCATGTCGCCCAATCAGCCCGTGTATACCTTCCAGATTCCCGATCTGGCCGAAAAAATTCTGGCTCCAGCGCGGGTGCAGACCTTTGCGCCTTATTACCTGGAAGCGATTCAGTCGCTTCAGCCGGAGGGGCCGTACTACCTGGGCGGTTATTCGGCCGGGGGCATTCTGGCCTTCGAGGTGGCGCAGCAGCTGCTTGCCCAGGGTGAAGAGGTTGCGTTCCTGGCCATTTTGGACATGCCCGCGCCCAATCCCGCTTATCGATTCTGGTGGCGCATTGCCCACCTGCTGGCCTGGCTGCTGGGCTTCTCTCCAGCACGGGAAGAGGCGTTTTATTTGTGGGGGCGGGATTTGTGGAGCCGGGCCGATTACTGGGTGTGGCGTGGCTTTCGCGTTTGGCTGCGACAGCGCGGCCGTTTGGCCCAGCTTATCTGGAAGATGCCGCGTAAGCATCGCAAGGCGCATGTAGAGCGGTGGCTCAAGCGCCAGCGTGAGGCGGCGAGTGTTATCAGCCCCCCAGTGCTGCGGGATATGGACCCCTCCAGCGTCACCGATCCGCGCGCGCGCACACTGTTTACTATTTATGATCGGGCATCGCGCAGCTATTTGCCCGAGTCTTATGCTGGCCGATTGACCTTGCTGCGCTGCCCGCTGGGATACGGCCGTAAAGAAATTCGCTCGCCTTTTCCCCACTACGGTTGGAAAAAATTGGTCCGTCATCTGGATACTTACGTCATCAATGCCCAGGGCCACCTGGCCCTGTTGCAGGAACCAGCTGTGATTGAGGTCGCCCAGAAACTTCAGGCGGCCCTGGACAAAGCCAAAAATCAAGGAACGAACGCATGAGTGTAAAAGCCCAAATCAGACAATTTATTGCCGAAAACTTCTTATTCAACCCGCTAAGCAAAGGGGGCGACGGCTTCGATCTTAGTGACGATGCTTCGTTTTTAGACGAAGGTGTGGTGGATTCCACCGGCACCCTGGAGCTGGTGATGTTTGTTGAGGATACTTTCGGCATCGAAGTGGTTGATCACGAGATCGAGCCGGAAAACTTCGACTCAGTGAATAAGCTGGCGGACTACATTGCTCGAAAGAGTAACTTAGCCTCCTCGTGAGAACATATCATGAAGCTGGTCCAATCTTTCCTTGAAGAAAGCGCGGCGCGAACGCCAGACAAAGTGGCCCTGGTTTGTGACAACCAGCGGCTGACCTATGCCGAAATCGACACGATGGCCAACCGTCTGGCGCAGGCGCTGCTGGCCAATGGGGTAGGGCGGGGCGACCGCGTCTTGCTGTTTTTGCCCAATTCCGTTGAGCTGGTGGTGAGCATTTTTGCCACGCTCAAAGCCAATGCTGTATTTGTACCGATGAATGCCTCGACCAAAGTGGATAAGCTGCGCTTTATGGCCCAGGACTGCCGGGCGGCGGCGTTGGTTACTGCGCAGCGGCAGGGGAAGACGGCCGTTGCCCTGCAAAAATCCGTGCCCAGCTTACACACCGTCGTTGTCGTGGGCGAGGCGCTGGAGGGATGTTTGTCTTTTGCGGAGGTGCAGGCGCGGTTTGGGGGAGAACGGCCGTGCGCACAATCCATCGATCAGGACCTGGCCTGCCTCATCTACACTTCTGGCAGCACCGGCGAACCGAAGGGCGTCATGTCGGCGCACAACAACGTGGTCTTTGCCGCCTCGTCTATCATTAGCTACCTGCAAAACCACCCCGACGATATTGTGCTCAACGTGCTGCCGCTCTCGTTTGATTACGGCCTCTACCAGCTGCTGATGGTCTTCA
>CAUJGI010000683.1 GCA_963169155.1 Chloroflexota bacterium | reverse complement strand
CCCACCAATCGCGCCGTTGAGATGGCCAATGCCGGGCTCTGGCAGCAGGCCCTGCCGCAAATCGAAGAAGCCGAACGCCTCGCTGCCGCCGCCGATGAACCGACCGACACCTTCACCCTCACCTGGGACGCCGCCCTGATTCGCCTCTACAACCAGGCGTACCAGGCCGAGCTCGACCACGCACCCTACCCGCTGCTGACCCACATCTTTTCCGGCGATTATGCCGCCGCCCTGGACATCATGCGCGGTTATGGCAATGAGCAGCTCTTCAGCGCCACGCCGCCCGTCATCCAGGGCACCGTCGCCGAGGGCAACGAGCAGTGGCTGGCCAGCTACATCTTGACGCAAAGCAACGCCGCCATCGCCGTGCCCGATCTGGACCCGGCCACCCTGGCGGCGGCGCACTACTTCCGCGCCTGGGCCACCTACCTCAACACCCCCGCCGACCCACAACTCGGCGATGATTTGCAGCAGGCGGCCGCGCTCAACCCGGCGGAGCCGCTGTTTAACCAGGTGGCGCTGCCTACGGCCAACCGAATCCAGTTTGGCGCTGGGGAAACGGCCGTTACCCTCACCGGCAATCTCCAGCCCCAGGGAATGCACGTCTACACCCTGGCCGCCCAGGCCGGGCAAACGATGACCGTCATGCTCACCGCACCAAACGACGAGGCGCGCATCACCGTGCTGGATGGCCAGGGCAGCTACGTCGAGGGGCAGATGAGCACCACCTTCTGGCAGGGCACTTTGCCAGATACAGGCGATTATGTGATTCGCGTGTTTGCCGGGGAAACAGCTCCTTCGGCAGGCTCAGGACAGGGCGTTGATTACACGCTCCAGGTCATCATCCCCCAGCGCATCAGCTTTGCCCCTGGCGCGACGTCCGCTACGGTGCAGGGCGATGTGGCTGCCCACGTCTCGGACGACTACATTTTGTCGGCCCAGGCGGGCCAGACAATGACCGTCAACATCGACTCGCTCAACAGCAGCGTGCTGCTCACCATCGTCGGCGCGGATGGCATTCCGCTGACTAACGGCAACATGTCCGGCGCCACATCCTGGACAGGCGAACTGCCCGCCACGCAGGATTACACCCTGCGGGCCATCGGCACGCTGGAACCAGCCAGCTACACGCTCACCGTTACCATCGAGTAATTGGAGGGCAGTGCAAGGCACGGGGCAGCAGGAATCTAGTTGACCGAGACCGCTCGCCCCGTGCCTTGCACTACACTGCTACACTGAGTTTTTAACTGAAATGAAACACACCTAAACCTCCGTGCCCCTCTGTGCCGTCTCTGTGTAACTCTGTGTTCCGCTTTTAAAAAGGAGTATGTCATGAAAAATGTCAAGCGTAACTTGTTATGGTTCAGCATCTTTTGGCTGCTGGCCGCCTGTGCTTCCGATGAGGAGCAGACAGCAATCACCGCACCTGTTCCAACGGCAACGGCCGTTCCCGCCACCATCACACCAACGCCAACAACAATGCCTGTGGAAGAAACGGCCGTACCCACGCCCAGCCAGCTTGGCCAACCCGTTGCCGCCGCTGCCCAAATCACGTTAGGTGACTGGTCACCTGTCGGCCGTTACTTCACCTATTGGACCCATACCCCAGAAGAGGCCGACATCTCTATGCCCGGCGATTTTTATATTTACGATGCAGAACAGGAACAAAACTGTCCTTTTGGCGGCTACCGAACCGGAGCCACTACCTGGAAACGGCGGCATTTATGGCTGCCCAATGGCGAAATTCTCATCTTTGGCGATGAAGACGTTGTGGCCTTCCAACCTTGCGGCGATGATTTTGCCATTTTCACCGATCGTTTTCCTGAACCTATCACCCGCGTGGTTACCGCCACCGCCAATCGGTCCCACTTTTTGCTCACCAGCGAAAACAGCTACTGGCTTTACCAGCCCGAGGGACATCAGGTGCGGCAGGTGGCTGAATTTAACCAGGGCATGGATGGGGGCGCGGCCTTTTCGCCAGACGGCCGTTTTGTAGCCCTCAATGGCGACGAAGGCGGCAGCTACCTGCTGGATGTGGCGACAGCTACGGTTTCACTCATTGCCACATGGCAAGGCGGAGCAACCAGTGGAGAAGCGACGGCTCAATGGATCAATGAAACTCAATTTGTCATCATTAGCAGCAACGATTTGGGTCCAGTGCTGATTGACGTGGACGGCATCAGGCAAAACGTAGGCCTGACCTTTTTTGATCGAGCTACGTTTTCCGAAAGTGCTGTTTTTGCCCAAAGGGACGATCCAAGTGGTCATTTTCATCTACTCTTAGAAATATTCGACGATGAAGAAAACCCACTGTATCTGTATCATTCAGAAAATGATGAAAGTGAAGCGCTCACTGCGGCGCAAGCCAACTTCATGCATGCCTTTATGGCTGAAAACGGCCGTTGGCTCTTCATCCTGAATGCTACCGAGGACAACGGCCGTGAATGGTGGGTCCGCCCCATTGATCCGGCCAACAGCGTGCCCCAGCACCTGGCGAGCCACGACAAAACCATTTATCTGCGGGCAAATCCGGTTGACGATCAGGTTGCTGTTGGCTACAGCGACAGGATTGAACTTTTGACCCTGCCAGACGCCACCCTGCTGGCCACCTATGCCGTTGCCGAACAAACCATTTACCCACTGGGCTTTTCACCAGACGGCCGTTTCCTGGTCATAGAAGCTATCAATCCTAATGGCGGTGAAACTTTGTTTATTCAGCCGGTCGATGGGTCATAAAGGAGAGAGAGTTAAAAATCCAATGGAGATGATTAACGGTTTTCACATGCGTCTAAAACTTGCGGGAACAAAATCGGCATCGGCGTCGTTATACTTGATGAAGGCCGGGTTCGCCTCGGTCTTTTTTACTGTAAAAGAAAAAGGAGATTTACCCATGAAGTACAAAATTACACTGTTATTACTGCTGCTTATGGCCCTGGCGGCCTGCACGCCTTCCGGCGGCAGCGAACCAACTGCCTCCGACGATCCCACCACAGAAGCACCTACCGAAATGCCCGACATGGACGAGCCCGTCAGCTCCGACGACCCTACCGCCATACCGAACGAGGGCAAACCGGATGCGGCCGAAAATATCATCATTGGCGATGCAACTGTTGAATCGATTGACGTCATGATCATGGAATCGTTCCCGGTGCAGGTGAGCGTGCACGTGACTGGCTACCTGGGTGATGGCTGCACCACTCTGGGCGACATCACCACCAAGCAGGCGGGCGAAACCTTCTCTGTCCACATTTTCACCGAGCGCCCGGCTGACATGATGTGCACCCAACAGTTGGTTGGCTTTGAAGAAAACGTGGCCCTGGACGTGGTCGGTTTGCCCGCGGGCACCTACACCGTAGACGTTAATGGCGTGACCAACACCTTTACCCTGGACATGGACAACTCGCCCCAACTGCCCGGCACGGAAGATGGCTCGCTGTCTGACCTAGGCCTGCCGGATGAGGACCTGACCGAACTGCTGCGCCTGACGCTGGAACGTGCCCTGGTGGACCAGGAAATTCCCGACTACGCGCTGCTGGCCGATCAGGGACCGATCGTCCTCTCCACGGAAAACATCGACCCGGCCCTGCTGCCTGAACTGGACGGCGTGGACCTGGTGACGATGTCGCCTGAAGAAATTCAGGCCAAGGCTGATGCGGATGGCGACTTCCCGTACCTGCGCTTTCAGGGGTTTACGGCCGTATCCCCTGACGAGGTCAACATCTCCCTGGGCAGCAGCTGGGCCATCGCCGCTGACTCCGACATGCTTTACCTCAGCGGCGGCGGCTTCACCATCAACTACACCCGCACCGACGCGGGCTGGAATGGTGAAGTAACCGAATCCTGGATTTCATAAGCAGTTTTTAACGCAAAGACGCCAAGAGAAAAAAGAGGCAAAGGTTGGTTTGACCCAGCCTTTGCCTTTTTCTTTGCCACCTTGCCCCCTTTGCGCCTTTGCGTCAAATCCCCCACCCCAGTCCACCGTTCACCGTACGCGAAGCGGTCGCGCAGCGA
>CAUJGI010000682.1 GCA_963169155.1 Chloroflexota bacterium | reverse complement strand
GATGGGCCGGGCTGTTGACCCAAAATTCGACCGCCTGGTGCGGGTGCTCAAAACCCCAGGCGGTGGCTTCCCCGGCGTAACCGCGCGGGTAGCCAAATTGCAGCAGCCGCTCGGCAGGCGTCGAGCCATCGGCCCCGGTGTGGCCGGTGTAAGCAAAACGCACCATGTCCTGCGCATGTTCCTGGGCAGCGCTGCTCAGCTGCGGCACGAGGTTCAGCGGAGCCAGCTCAAACTGGCGGCGCGCCTCGTTGATGTAGAGCAGGAGCTGTTCAGCGGCACTGCTGCCCGGCGGCACGGCCATCGGGCGCAGCAGGAACGGCTCATCCAGGGGCACTGCGGGCAGATCGATGCCGACCTCGTTTGGCGGCGGCGTCTGGCCGTCGGACTGGCCCAGCAAGTTGGTGATGAGCGGCAGATAAAGGTGCAGCATACCGGGATCGACGGTGATCCAACGGCCGATTTGCGTGCTGCCAAATTCGTTGCTGGCCACCAGGGTCACGTAGAGATCGCCGGTGTGGTTGTAGCTGTGCGTCACGACAGGCCCTTCGTAGGAACGGCCGTCGCCCATGCTCCACTCAAACCGGCTGATCGACGCATCGCCAAAACCCTGCACCTGGAACGACTGACCGGCAGGAATACGCTCCGGTACAAACATGTCGGCGCTAGGCGGCAAGCCCACGGTGATGGGCCAATACGCTTCTGACTGACCAAAGCTGTTTTGCACGGTCAGGTGCACCAGGTAGGTGCCCGGCGTAGTGTAGGTGTGGTTGGGGGTGGCTTCGACGGCCGTTGTCCCGTCGCCAAAATCCCAGGTGTAGGTCAATGGCCCGGCCCCGCCGCTCTGGTTGATGAAGGTGATCGTCTGCCCCACGCCAGCCGTGGCGTCACTGACGGCAAATTGGGCGGCGGGATGAGGTACCACGGAAATGGTATGGTGGAATACGGCCGTGCCCAGCGGATTACTCACTTCGAGCTGCACGTTATAAATCCCGGCGGCGGAAAAAAGCACCACGGGGTCATTGGTCTGGACCAGACGGCCGTCACCCAGATGCCACGTTTGGGTAAACGGCCCCGACCCGGCAGGTACGGCGCGCAGCTGGAACGGCTGGCCCACGGCCACCTGCGGCGGGCTGATGACGTTGCTCACCTGGGGCGGCAGCCCCACCCACAGCGAGGCTGAGGCGCTGGCGGTTTGGTCGTTGTGGCGCAGGACGGCCGTAATCTGGCGGGTGGGGTTGGGAATATCGGCCGTTTCGATGCGCAGGGGCAGCGTGAAGGTGTTGCTGCCGCCGTTGGCCAGGGAAACCGGCAGCCATTCAAGGGTGCCTGCTTGCAGGTTCAAGGACAGCCCGGCGGGGAAAAGCATCGAGGCGGGGCGGATGCCTGGCGGCAGTTGCAGTTCAATTTCGGGGGAGGCGGTGGCTTGCAGATGGTTGGTCAGGGTGACGGTGAGGTCGAGCAGGTCGCCCGGCTGGCCGACGGTGCGAGAGAGCAGCAGATCGAGCTGCAAACTGCCGTTGATGTGGGCTTCGCCTTCACCGGAGAGGGTCTGGCTGTAAACGGCCGTTGGCCCACCGGAGCCAAACACCCCGATCAATATGCCACCTACCAGTAGTAAAAGGACCCAACGCCACCGTCTTATCATGATGGCAGGCAGTGTATCAAACTTGCCATAACTGAACAAGTAGCAAGAAAATTATGCGAAGAAACAAAGGAAGAAAGGCAGAAAGAATCTTCGTTTCTCTGTTTCTTCGTATAAAAACCGAAAAGTGAATCTGGGAGATTTGTTTTCAGGAGAACAATTCGTTTATGGTGGGTGGTTTTTTAATACGGCCGTTTTCCAAACCATCCCCAAACCGTCCAGGGGCGCGTGGGTTTTTAACAAATCAGAAGCAGACCCTCTGGTCACGTGCAAGGGCAGGTGAGGCAGCATCTCAAGGCGCGCGCAGCATAAAATCGATAAAATCGAAGGTTATTTCTTCTCCGGCAGCGTATCCTTCAATGGCTAACCCCACGAAACCGCGACTAAACTGCTCATTCTCCACTTCGCCGACAATCTGCCCATTGATCTTGAAGGTAAAGTGGTTTTCATGCGCGATCACTTCCAGCTGATTCACGCCAAATGGTTTGATCGCATCGGTTCGTTTCCAATCCACCAGGCTCTGCCATTGACCATTCTTGACCACGGAAACAGCAAAAAACTGATTGTCGGTGATGCGGAACCAGTAGAAGTTATAGTTGTCCTGGATGCGAAAAATGACGCCATAGCTGCTGCCTGCTTTGCTGCCGCTGATATGTTTGCCATTGGCGGTCAGGTGAAAATCTGAAACGGGGTAGTTGGCCAACCAGGCGGTTGTCAGCGTGGAGGGGATGGTGACCTGGGCCTGCCAGCGGTAACGGCCGTCCGCAATAAATTGGTCCAACCTGGCAAAATAGTCGCTGGGAAAGCTGCCCACCAACCACCGATTTTCGTTGGAGACAAAACTGTCATAGAGATGGGTGGCCCAGCCAGTTGCGCCAGACGCCTGCCGCAGCTCTTCAGGCACAACTACGGACGTATGACAGTAAGCGCAGCTAATAATCAGGGCAAATCCTTTGGGGTTTAAGGGGGCGTTACAAGCTGGACATTGAAATTGCTGGATATTCATACCTTTTTCCGTTTTGTGAGACAGAGTAGATGGATAATTTGGCCATTATAGCTTGCGGTAACTTTTATCGTCTGTCTACAATTTGACAACCGGACTGCGCTTAATCAGGTGGGATTAAGCCGGTAAGCTGGCTTTTAGAACGGCCGTTAATCTCCCCCTCGTCCCCTCTTTCATATCGGCCGTTTGCAGCGCCCCCAGCAAATCAGCCAGCGTGACGTGCGGTGCCTCCCCGGCCCAAACCCGGTGGGCCAGCGGCAACCAGACGTCCAGGAAGGCACCCCGGTCGGTGCGATAAATTTCGCTGAGGTCCACTTTGGGAAGGAGAGCCAGATCGGGGGCGAGAATGGAACGGCCGTAAACCATAAAATTCTCTTCAAAGCTGGCATCTATCTATATCCGTCTGGGGCGTGTACGGCCGTTCCGGTTCCGCTAAATTGACGTGGCTGATGTGAAAACGGCCGTTGCCCAGCACAAACAGCAGCGCCACCGTCTGGATCATCTGCTGCTCATACGGATTGCCCGAGGCAATCGCCCCGGCGTTCACCGCCACGATGCCGTCCTGTTCAAACACCAGCGGCAGGTGCCAGTGGCCAAAATGCACCACCTTCGCCCCGGCCGATTTGGCCCGGGCAATCGAGCGAATGCACCCTT
>CAUJGI010000681.1 GCA_963169155.1 Chloroflexota bacterium | reverse complement strand
GGCGGCTACGAGTGGAACACCATCCTCCTGGCCTACGAGCTGATCGACTACTTTCTGGAAAACCCGGACCGGGTTCCGCGCAACGTGTCGCTCTACATCATCCCCTCGGCCAACCCCGATGGGCAATTTTTTGTGACGGGGGTAGACGGCCGTTTTACCCCCGAAGATGTGTCGGCTGAGACTGAAGTGGGGCGCTTTAACGCCAACCAGGTTGATCTCAACCGCAACTGGGCCTGCGGCTGGCAGCAGGAAGCGCTGTGGGGCAATACGCTGGTCAGCGGCGGCACCGTGCCGTTTTCCGAACCGGAAACGGCCGCGCTGCGTGCCTTCTTTTTACGCGAAAAACCGGTGGGTGTGGTTTTCTGGCACAGCAAGGCCGACGGGCTGTACGTGGGCAGCTGTGAAGAAACGTTTTTACCATCTCGCGACATGGCTGAGAGATACGGCCGTGCTTCTGGCTATGAAGTGTTTGGCGCATTCACCGCCTACCCGGTCAGCGGCGACGCCAGTGACTGGTTGGCCACCCAAAATATCCCCTCGTTTACCGTGGAACTGGCCACTCACACCCTCACCGACTTCCCCGAAAATCTGGCGGGCGTGTTGGCCCTGTTGGACTTTTACGGCCGCGACTAAAAAGTTCGGTCCACGTATATGGAGTATCCACAGCCTGGCTTTTTACAATCTGGCATTGAAAAAATGTTCTCCAGTATGCTAAATTGAAACCAGAGAGCGCTAAACAAGAAGGTTTGTCGCTCTTTGTGGTCAATTTATCGGATTCCGGCGCACCACAGCCGGAAAAAGGAGGACACGCATGGCCAATGTACAAAATCTTGTCCGCGGTGTTTCGGAATTGGTTCAATCGGACGCGTTTGAGCAGTTCCAGATAGACGCCAGGGACTTCATCTCGGCCCGCCAGGGCGGAGAGTCGGCGGTCACCAAAATCTCGCAGATGGCTTCCACACTGGATGAAGCCGCCGAGGTGTTGAACCGCAGTTTCGCCCGGTCGGAGACGGAGACGCGGCCAGACGCGGCCAACATCATCTCGCCCGTAGTTATCCCCAAACGCTCCGGATCCTACTTTTTTGCCCTGACCTTACCGGCCGTTTTCTTCTTTTTTGGCCTGGTGGGGCAGTTAATGAGCGGCGCGTTTGACGCCCTGTTTGGGTCCGGTATTGCCACGGCCTTTTTTGGTCCGCATTACTTTTTGCTGGTGCTGGCTTTTGCTGTGCTTAATGTGGCCCGCGCCCGCATCGTCATGGTGCCCGACGGCAGTCAGGCGCTCATTACCAAATTTGGCAAGTTGGAAGAAACGGTGGGTCCAGGACGCAAGTTTTTGGGCTTTCATCCCCGGCGTAAGGTGAGCTACATCGTCAACACCACCAAGGAATACCCGTACAACGCACCCATCCGTGAGGCGCCAACCGCCAGCCGGGTCAACGCCTCGGTAGATCTGTTTCTCCAGTTCCGTATCGACAACCCGGTGGAGTTCATCTTCACCCTCGGTGGGGTCAACGGGTTCTCGGAGAAGCTGGGCAACGCTATCAGTGAAGTCACCCGCGCCCTGATCTACGAGCAAAAAGCGGAGGAAATTTACGATCTGATTGGCGAAACCACCCAGGGCATGTTGGAGACGCTGAACCGTCAGTTTTTGCCTGCGGTGCGTTTTGTCAACGCCAACATCACCCACGCCG
The DNA here is from genome assembly GCA_963169155.1 of Chloroflexota bacterium. GTDB lineage: Bacteria > Chloroflexota > Anaerolineae > Promineifilales > Promineifilaceae > Leptofilum. Next base: position 5,533 of record CAUJGI010000681.1, on the reverse strand, counting down.
AGCCGTCCAGCCAGGAATACCGCATGGACCTGGCCGCCGCCGAGGTGGTGAAGGTGGCCAAAGAGGCGTACACCTACCAGTATGAGCTGGAGCTGCGCAAGAGCCAGGACGAAGGCGACCTGAACAAGGAACTGGCCTCGCTGCGGCAAACGCTGTCTGAAATCCGGGCCGATATTGCCACCTCTCAGGCGCAAATTAACACGGCGCATGAGAAGGCGATTAACCAGTCCAACGCCTATGCTCGCCAGCTGCTCGTCGAGGCGCGCAGTGAGGCGCAGGCCAATGCCGCGCTGCTGGAGGCGCAGGCGCTGGACATTCGCACGGTGAACAGCGCCTATTACCCGGAGATTTTGGAGTATCGTTACAAGCGGGAGGTACTGGACAAGATTACGGCCGTTGCCGACAAACTCCCCCAAATTGTGAATCTTGGCGCTGCTGACCAGAACCATGTCGACTTCATGGCCGTGGCCCGCCACATGATGGGCATCGAAGACAAACCGCTTTACACCGAAGAGGATATTCGCGCCATTCGCGCCCGCGCCAAGGACATCATGGCGCGCATCAAGGAGCGTACCGTCCAGCTCAACAAACTGGTAGATCAGGACGATGGGCTGCTGTCGATGGCCGAAATTGATCCCACCGTGGCCAGGGGAGTCGAGGCTGTCTTGCCCCCAGCGGCCGTAGCTGACGCTGAAAACAGCGGGCAAGGAGGAAACTGATGGCTGTTACCGGCAGTTTTTCAAGAATTAAAGAAGTTGTGGGTACCTGGGACAATATTCAACGCCTGCTTCGGGCTGGCGATGCCGGTTCCCTGGTGCCCGTCGTTATCCCCAAAGATAGTCGGCGCATGGGCTGGATGATCTGGTTTGCCCTGGCGTTTTACTCGCTAATTACCAACCTGCTGCTGTTTGGCTTTGGCGCCATGGGCATTGGGCTGGCGGTGGTTAGCGTGCTCTTTTTCAGCATTATTGGGGCGTTTGCCTGGTGGCGCAGCGCCATCGTAGAAATCGAGCAGGGCACCACCGGCGTCTTGTCCCGCTGGGGCAAAATCGAAGAAACGCTAAAACCGGGCCGCCGTTTGCTGTGGTGGCCCTGGGAAAAAGTGGAATTTATTGTCGACACCTCGACGGAGATTCCCTACACCGCGCCCGTGTTGGCCTGCCCTACGCAGGAAAATGTACCGCTGAAGGCAATTGAGTTTTTCCTCAAATTCCGCATCATCGACCCGGTGCTGTTTGTGCGCCACATCGGTGCCAGCAACTACGATATGGTGCTCAGCAGCGCTGTACAGGACGCCATTCGCAACCGCAGCCGCCGGGTGGAAACGGCCAACGCCTACGATCTGCGCGGCAGCAACGTTGACGATGTGCGTGAGCAGCTCAACCGGCAGATGAGCCGCTACGGGGTCAAAATCACCGGGGCCAACATCCCCGATGTGCAGCTGCCTAACCAGTACCAGCAAAACCTCTCCACCCGCGAACGTGTAGCTAAAGAGCTGGTGGCCTACGAAAAAGAGTGGGAACTGGTGCGTAAACGGCGGCAGGATACGCTGCTGCTGGAAATTGAGCGAGCCAAGAAAGAGCGTGATGAGAAGCACATTGCCGTTCAGGAAGCGATCAACAAGGCGCGTGAAAGTGTGGCTCAGATGCTGCAAGAGCGCGAGGCTGAAGCGGAAAAAATCCGGCTGGAGATTGAAGCCGAAGGTCGCGCCGAGCTGAAGTCGGCCGAAAACGAGGCGCGGGCGCTGCACCGGTTGGGGCAGTCGTACAAAGACAACCAGGCGGTGCTGCAATACGAACTGGCCGTGAAGCGGCTGGACGTGGCCGAGGAGCTGCTGCGCAGCGCACCGCGTCCCATTATCGTCAACCAGAGCGGTGGCGACCAGAATTCAGCCCTGGCCACACTGCTGCTGGCTCAGCTGCTGCCCGAAACGCTGCGGCAGGCCAACGATAACGGCGGGATTCTGCCCCGCATCGGCGGCAAGAAGCTGTCGCGCGGCTTCTCCGACGCGGGCGATGAAGCGTAAGTAAAAAAGACCGGCGGAGTGCTGACTCCGCCGGTCTTTTTTATTCATCTAGGTCTCGTTCCCACGTTCCACGTGGGAGTGCTTTTTGGAACGCTGCGCGCAACGCCGAGCGTCGCGGACTTCATTCCACGCCGAGCGTGGAACGAGTTGGGTTTAGCGGCGGGCGGCGCGTGCCCAGCCAATTCCCATCACGATTACGAGCAAGAGAAGTACAGCGATGAGTACCACGTAGACGGTGCTAAGGCGCTCGCTGCCGCCAGTTGAATCCACTGCCGGGGCAGGGCGGGTGGGCTGTGCTGGTAGCTCGGTTGGTTCTGGGGCCGGGGTGTTGACGATGGCAACGGCCGTTGCCCCAAATTCTTCATCCGGCGCAGTGGTTGGCAGGGGTGTGTTGGTAGCCGGTACGGCCGGTCCCCGGGTGGGGCGGCGCGTCGGCCGCTGCTCGGCGACAGAGGTGTCTGGTGCGGGCAGCGTGGCTACCGGCACCGTGGCCGTGACTTCCACAATTTCACCCGCCCGGTCATCGACGGCAAAATAAACGCCGGTGTACTTCACCCCCTGCTGCCGCCCTTCGGGATAACGGCCAAACAGCTCAATTTTGTAAAAGGGAAAGCCTGCGGGAATGGTGGTGTCCAGCAGCTCGGTTTGGGTCCAGAGGGCGTCAGACGATGTGGTCTGGTTGATGTCGAGCGGGGTCCAAACGGCCGTCCAAGGCCCCTCTGCTGAATTCCCCCCATAAATCGTTACGGCCGCCCGGTCAATCCACCCGGTCACCCAATGAATCTTAAACTTCAGGTGGTTCAGTGCCGGATCGGCCGTGACTACCTGGTAAAGATAGGCATCGACGCCGCCCTGACCGGTGCCGCCGCCCTGGCCCGAGCCAAAGGCCAGCCGGGCCGAGGTGCCCTGGACCTGGTCGGGGGAAGGGTTGGAATCTTTCTGGCTGAGTGACCAGATGACGTTGCTGCCTGACTGGTCGGTCCAACCCGCCAGGCTGGGCTGGTTGCCACTGCGGAACCACGGGTTTTGCACCAGGTTGTCGTCGGGCAGAGAGTCTACCGCCTGGGCGAGAACGGCCGTTCCCGTTCCCCATAAAAGAAACAACGTCAGGCAAAGGACAAACAGAGGATTTCTCAAGTTTTGCTTCATACGCTCCTACCGGTACAGATGCTGCCGAAAAAAAGACTCAGTTCCGGGCGCAGCCGCCCAAAACTGAGTCAGTGTACCAAACAATACTTAATTTTTGGATGAAGATACGGTCAGAAAGCTGCCTTAGAAACGCGGATTAAATAACTTACACATTTGCCCTCCCCCTAACCCTCCCGAAGGGAGGGGGACTCTGGTCCCCTCCCCCTTTGGGGGAGGGATAGGGAGGGGGAAGGTGGTAGTTATTAATTTTCGGTTACTTAGCCAGCGCCGCTGGCGCCACCACCGGCGGCACCAGCACCGGCGGCCCCCGCGCCTGCCGCGCTGCCACCCGAGGAGGAGGAAGCGGCCGTCATCGCCACAAATGCCGCCATGCCGCCGTCATCGGCCCGATTGAGGGCGTGGAAGTAAGGCGGCAGTTGGGTCCAGCCTTCTTTTTCAAAGAACTTCGCCCACTGGTGCAGCAGGCCGTAGGTGGCGGCGTAAGGCAGGAAACGGTTAAACATGTTGGTCTCGCCAACGGCCGCTTTGCGGTGCGTCACGTCTTTCAGGTGCTGGTAGAAGCTCTGCCACTCATTGGCCATCAACCTGGCTTCGTCCGTGAGAATGGTGAGGCTGCTGCCCACGCTCAGAAAGATGATGAACATCAGAAAGAAGCTGGCAGCGACGGCCATCGGCCACATGCCAAACTGATTTTCAAAGATCACCGTTAAGATCATGATGAGCACGGCCAGTATCAGGAAGACAAAACTGCCCGCCATCACCCAGGTCCGACGGCTTTTGCGCTCGGCATCGATGTAACCCGCGGCCTTGATTTCCGCCTCCAGCGGCTCGGTGAACATTTTCCATTGGCTGCCGCTGACAGCACTGCTGAGTTTGGACATCTTCACGGATTGATGCCACAAACCTTTGGTTTCAAACAGCAGCCGCAGCAGGCCATTTTCGTGCGGCCGTAAATTGTCGGGCTGTTCCAGCAGCACGATATTGAAATCTTTGCCGCTGAACACGCTCTTTTTTTCCAGCTCCTCAATGCTGAGGACGCCGCGATCGGCCAGGTCAAACAGCGTGGCCAGGGCGTTGGACCAGCTGGGGCTGGCCCCGCTGCCGTTCAGCACCCCGGCGATGGCTGGGGGCAGATTGGTGGGTGGTTCGTAGTAAACGGCCGTACTCTTTTTCAGCTGCGGCTGGTGGCTGCGCCAGAGCACAACTGCCCCCATGATTCCCGCCACCAAAATTACCACGCTGGCGCCAACCCAGAGGGGCCACAGCGCATTTTGCGCCGCCTGCCGGGACTGCCAGGCGGGTGGTGTGGCGATGAGGCTGCCCTGGGCAAAGGTCATCTCAAACACCATCGTGTTGTTGGGTTCAACGGCTTGCCGGGTGAAGGTCACCACATTGCCGCTGCGGTCCACCTGCGCGGTGTTGGCCGTCACCTGGGGGGTCTCCAGCAAATCGGCCGAGGCCGGATAGCGCAGCGTGCCGGTGTTGCTGTCGATGGTGTATTCAAATTCGTCGGGCAGCGGCTGGTAGCGCAGCAGATCGGCATCTTCGGTTTGCTGGACCACACCAAACATTTGGTACCTCAGCACGAAGGTGCGGGCGGTGTTGGCGGTTGGCTCCATGTGCCAGGTGACGCGGATGTTGTCACCGGATTCCACCTCCACCTGCCCGGCGTTGGTGCCTTGGGGGTAGGAACGGCCGTCGACCGACGCCTCTAAAATTTCTACACCATCCGTTCGGTCTGTCGGCACTTCGCGAAAGACGAACGTGAACGGCTCGCCAACAAAGCGGAACACAACCGTTTCGGTGACCAGCAGCGACCCGTCATCTTGCACCACAATATCAACATCAAACCGGTCGGCGCTGTAAGATTTTTCCTGCGCCAACGCGCCGGGCGCACCCATTAGCAGGGCACCTAACACAACCAGGGCAGCTATCCATTTACGCCACATAATTCGCTCCTTTTTCAATTAAAGGCCCAATATACGGCCCTTCTGAACCAAAAACTAATGATTTCTACGAAATATGGCGGCGCTGCGTTGCGCAAATTTGCGTTGCGCAACAATTAATGCGTCTTTCGTCTTTGGTGGGGCGACTGATTTTTGCACCGAATTGACGCGAATTAACGCTAATTTTCGTGTAAATTCGCCTCAATTCGGTGCTTACTCCCCGAAGTCCTAAAGAGCCAAATTAATCCAGTTCAATTTCTTCCGGCGGTTCTTCGTCACCCAAACCACCTTCAAGGCTGGCCAGCATATCTTCTATCGCTTCAATGACGTCATCGTCCAGAAATGAGGAGTCGCACTGCTCGCAAACCCAAATAGGCACGTCCTCAATGAGGATTTCTTCGCCGTTAATTTC
>CAUJGI010000680.1 GCA_963169155.1 Chloroflexota bacterium | reverse complement strand
GCGTTGCTCAGCAGCAGGCGCATGCCAATGGAGGCGATGAAGGTTACTTCTGATAAATCGACAAGAACGGCCGCTTTTTGGGTGGCTGATTGAAAGGTAAATTTACTTTCGATCTCCCCCGTCCCGGCAATGTCTAAACGACCGGATAACGAAAGCAGCAAAATCTTATCCGCCCGGTGTGTGACTGTGAGTTCCATTTCTGTTTATGCCTCCTGGTAGGTGACTTTTAATATGCCAATGTTTGTTGAATCACGCAAAGCTGAATAATTATGCCATCAAAGCACAACTCGCTGTGTTAACAATCTGTTATCGCTTTGGCGATTTTGGGGAATTTATCGCGGTCAAGCCAGTAACTGAAACAGCGCAAAGGCGCAAGCAAGCGATGCTGGTGACAAAGTGAGTTTGTTCGGCCGTTCACGCGTGACCATCTACAAACGCAGCATAACACTCCCTGGTGGGACGGCTGGCCTCAAAATGGATGGGTTGTGGCGGTTGGGACAAACAAAAACGGCCGCTTCGGGGAAACGGCCGTTCAATTATCACTTTTTACTTCTCACTTTCCACTGATTACACGTCCAGGTTGCGCACCTCGCTGCTGTGGGTCATGATGAAGCGCTTGCGCGGCCCTACTTCGCTGCCCATAAGCATGTCAAACGTCTTGTCAGCCGCCACCGCATCTTCAACGGTGACTTGCAGCAGCATCCGTTCTGCCGGGTCCATCGTGGTTTCCCACAGCTGTTCCGGGTTCATTTCGCCCAACCCCTTGTACCGCTGCAGGCTGTATTTTTTACCCGCCTTTTGCAGCTGCTTCAGCAGTTCCTGATTTTGCGCCTCGGTGTAGGCGTAGTGCATTTCTTTGCCCGCTTTCAGGCTGTACAGGGGCGGCTGGGCAATGTAGAGATGTCCCTTTTCGATGAGGGCTGGCATGTAGCGGAAGAAGAAGGTGAGCAGCAGAGTGCGGATGTGGCTGCCGTCGACGTCGGCGTCGCACATGATGATGATACGGCCGTACCGCAAATTGCCCGCATCAAACGTCTCGCCAATGCCGGTGCCCAGCGCCGAAATCATCGCCTTCACTTCGTTGTTGGCCAGGATTTTGTCCAGCCGGGCCCGCTCGGTGTTGAGAATCTTGCCGCGCAGGGGCAGAATGGCCTGGAAGTGACGGTCGCGCCCTTGCTTGGCGCTGCCACCAGCCGAGTCACCCTCCACGATGTACAGCTCACACTTGTTCGGGTCGCGTTCGGAGCAGTCGGCCAGCTTGCCGGGCAGGGTGAGACTTTCCAGGGCGCTTTTGCGCATGACCAGTTCGCGGGCCTTACGGGCCGCATCGCGGGCGCGGGAACTGGTGAGGCAGCGCTCGATAATCTTTTTGGCTTCCCGTGGATTTTCTTCCAGGTAGAGGCTGAACGCATCGGCCGTCACGGCAGCCACGACGCCCGCCACCTCGGCGTTCATCAGCTTTACTTTGGTCTGGCTTTCGAACTGCGGGTCGGGATGTTTGACACTGACGACGGTGGTGAGCCCTTCCCGCGTGTCGTCGCTGGAGAAGTTCGTATCTTTCTCCTTGAGGAAGTTATTTTTGCGAGCGTAGGTGTTGATGACCCGGGTAACGGCCGTACGCACACCGGTCAGATGGGTACCCCCATCGGGCGTGTGAATGGTGTTGGCAAAGGCAAACTCTGAAATGGCGATGCCTTCGGTGTATTGCAGGGCAACTTCCACCTCAATGCCGTCTACCTCTTTTTGATCGTACACCGGGTCATGGATGGGCTTGCGGTTGCGGTTCAGGTAACGCACAAATGACCTCACGCCACCTTCAAAGTAAAAACTCATCTCGCGCGTGGGCGACAGTCGTTCATCGCGCAGCCGCAAAAAGACGCCGCTGGTCACAAAGGCCATTTCGCGGAATCGATTCATTAAAGTCTCAAAACGGTAAGCCGCTTCCGCTTCAAAAATGGTTTCGTCAAACTTGAAATGAGTCGTGGTCCCTGTCGATGCCTCTTTTTCCAGCTTGCCAATTTTCTTTACCGGGGCATCGGGAATACCTCGCTGGTAGCGTTGGTACCAGACGGCGCCCTCACGGCGCACCGTCACCTCCATCCATTCGGACAAAGCGTTTACCGCGGCGGCACCCACACCATGCAGACCGCCAGACACCTTGTAGGCGTCGTTGTCGAACTTACCACCGGCATGAAGCGTGGTGTGCACCAGTTCCAGCGCCGATATTTTTTCAGTGGGGTGGAGGGCAACCGGGATACCGACACCATCATCCTGCACGGTGATGCTGGTGTCTTCATGAATCGTCACCTCAATACGGCCGCATCGGCCGGCCAGCGCTTCCTCGATCGAGTTGTCGACAATTTCGTAGACCAGGTGGTGCAGTGCTTTAACATCGGTACCGCCCACGTACATACCAGGGCGACGACGGACCGCTTCCAGACCCTTAAGGACCTGGATGCTGCTGGCATCATATTTTCTTTCCGCTTCGGTTTTTTTAGCCATGAAACGTTCCTTATTTACGCCAAACGGGCAAAATTCAACCATCTGTTGCCTCAATCGGGGCAGCGCATCGGGCTGATAGCTTGTAGATGAAAGGGTACAAATTAGGAGAAATTCAGCTTATTTTGCCTCGTTTCGAACTCATTTTTACGAGACATAAGTATACCACATTTGTTCTAAGCCGGGTAGGGAAATGAGCGGAGACAAGGACACAAGGAGAAGGGGAGAAAAGGAGAAGAGGTGACTGGGCAATTGCGCAACATCTGCAATTACCCAGTTACCCCATTTCTCATCTACGTGCTTGGGTTTGCCCGTTTTTAACTTTGGATTTTGGCAAACGGTCAAAACTTGAGGGTTCGTTTGCTGATCAAAATTTGTTGGTGAACGAACCCTTTAATGATGGTTACTGCTGCGCCGCTGGCGACGGCTAGCCCAGGCGATGATGAGCGCCAGCAGGAAGCCACCGCCAACTGCGCCGAGCCAGATGAGCCATGAAGTGCCGGGCGTATCTTCAACGGCCTCGGTTGCTTCGTGGTTTTCAGCTTCAGCTTCCTCACCGGTGGTGTCAACGGCCGTTTCCTCCATCACTTCTTCCTCCGCTGGCTCGTCCACCACAACCGGGGCTTCTTCGGCCGGAGCCTCTTCGATGTCAATGGCTTCGGTACGGTCGGGCTGGGCCACGCTGCCCTGCGGCAGAACGAAGACGGCCGTTGTCCACCCCGGTACCGTAAATGTGCCAGTGGCGGCATCAAAAACGGCCGTTTGCACCACGCCGTCCACCGAACTTTGCTGCACGGGATGCAGCGTAAAGGGCAGGTTGGTGAAGCCTTCATTGGCAAAGTCCACCGCGTCCGGCGTGGCGTTGAACACAACCACCACCAGGTCGTAGTTTGGATCGATATCCTCGCCCGTCACGTCGCTCAGGCTCATCACAATCAGGCCGGGCAGCTGCTCCGCGCCGACGTTGTGGAACTGAAGGCGCTCCTGGACTTGTACGGCCGTCTGCAGCCGGAACAGCGGCGAGCTCATCCGAATTTGCAGTAGTTCGCGGAAGGTGTCGCGGGCAAAGGCAATGTCGTCTGGCGTCGGGGCCAGGTCGGGGTTGGCCAGTAAGGGCTGCATTGTGGGCCATACGCCCTGGTTGTCGCCTGCCGGGGGCAGACCCACGCCCCAGTTGTTGCTCTGGTAGGTAAAGTCCAGCCGGTTGAACCAATCGCCAGAGTTGTAGCTGTTGCGGTCCAGCGACTTGGAACGCAGCAAATCATCCCCGGCCTGGAAAAAGGGCACCCCCTGGCTGAACATCACAATCGAGTTGCCCAACGTTTGCATCCGGGCGCGATCGCCGGTGCTGGTGCTCAGGGGCGCTTTGTATTGGATGATGTCGAACAGCGTCTCGTTGTCGTGTTTGGAGATGTAGACAATTTGCTCTTGCGGATCGGCCGTATAGCCTGCGGGCGAGCCGTTGTACAGCACCTCGCCGCCCGAAATCGGAGTTCCGTCTGAGCCGACAAACGTAAAATCACTCAGATTGCCTGCCAGCCCCAGCCGGATGATGTCCATGAAGTTTTGCATCTTCACTAGCTGTTCGGTGGCGCTGCCCTGGTCAGTCTCGTTGGGGTAAACGTACAGACCGTTGAGGAAACCCTGCTCTGTATGACCACCAAACGGGCTGCCCCCACGCGCCGCGTCCCGCAGTCGGTCACTAAATGTACCGATGCCCGTGCCTGCCAGGTTAAACTGCGTTGCGTTTTCACCCCGGGCATTGCCGCCCACCTCGCCAAAATCCCAGCCCTCGCCATAGACGTAGATGTTTTTGCCATCCACGCCGTGTTCTTCCAGCGTCAGGGCGTCCAGCGCGGCGCGCACCGCCAGCATATCTTCCTTCATGTGGTGACCCATCAGGTCAAAGCGGAAGGCGTCGATTTTGTAGGCCACAGCCCAGGTCACCACCGAATCCACCATCAGCTTGCGCATCATATCATGCTCGGTGGCCGTGTTCTGGCAGCAGGTGCTTGTTTCCACGCGGCCGGTGCTGCTCAACCGATGGTAGTAGCCCGGCACAATCCGGTCCAGCACCGAGTTCTCCGCCTGGCCGCTGGCGTTGGTGTGGTTGTATACCACATCCACCACCACGCGCAGGCCAATCTCGTTGAGTGCCCGCACCATGTCGCGGTACTCCACGATGCGGTTAATGCCTTCCGGGTTTACCGCGTAACTGCCTTCCGGCACGCTGTAATGGAATGGATCGTAGCCCCAGTTAAACGGGTCCTGGTCGCGCAGCGTACCAATCAGCGCTTGCTGCTCTTCGGAATCAGCGGGCAGGCTGGCCAGCTCTTCAAACGAGGGTGTGACCCAGGTTGATTTGTCTTCGTTAATCGTGGCGATATCGAAGGTAGGCAGCAGATGCAGGTGCGTCAGGCCTGCTTCTGACAGGGCAGCCAGGTGCTGCATCCCGTTGGAATCCAGCACTGTGAAGGCGGAGTAGGTGCCGCGCAGCTCTTCCGACACGCTGGCGTCATTCACGCTAAAGTCGCGCACGTGCAGCTCGTAAATGACGATGTCTTCCGGGGCAGCCACCCCCGGTTTTACCACATCCGTCCAGCCGTTTGGCATGGTGGCCGGGTCGGTCAGGTCCACAATCTGGCTGCGGGTGCTGTTGGTAGCCAGGCTGAAGGAATACGGGTCGGTGACCAGGTTGGTCTGCACGCTGCTTTCGGTTGGTACGTAAACCTGTACTTCGTATAGATAATATTTACCTGCCCAATCTGGCTCACCGGTAATGGACCAGGTGCCGTTGCTGGGCGTGGGTCGCATCGTTACGATTTCGGCTGCGGTGTTGGGATTTGCGTCGTTGAAGAGGTGCAGGCGCACCTGGCGCGCCGTAGGTGCCCAGAGGGTGAGGGTGGGCACGCCATCGCTGAAGGTGACGCCTAAATCGCCGTCGTACGGGTACAAATCATCCAGCACGCCGGGGATTTGCAGGCCTGCGGCGTTGAGGGTCTGGCCGTCGGCATCCTGAGCCGAGACGGCAATCTGGCCTTTGAGGGCTATGCGGGCGACGCTCAAATCCTCTTCGCTGAACTTGAGGGCGGTCAGATTTTGCAGATGGGGGAATTTGGCCACGATCTCGTCACTGAAACCGTTGGGATCCACGGTGAGCGGTACGGCTTCGCCACCAGAGATGCCGTCAAAACCCAGCGAGAAAGCGCCGCCCAGTGGATCGTAGTGGAAGAAGTATTGGGTGCCGGGGGCATCTTCAACATCCCAGGCGATGGTATCCTGCGCCACCCAATGGGCGCTGCGCTGGCTAATGTTGCCCTGGATGCCGCCGGAGCCGACGGAAATGTTCAACAGATTGCTCCTTGAGTCAAAAGTGAAGGTGACCAGCGTGTCTGCTTCCTGCACGCTGAAGGGGATGTTGGCGCCATCCAACGCGCCTGCTTCGCCGTAGTTCACGTCCCAGGTGCCGTTCAGGGCGGCCTTGGCTTCGTATTCGCCGATGGGGATGCTGAGCGTTTGGAAGGTGAAGACGCCGTCGCCGTCAGGGTCTTGCAGCCAGGAGCGCAGGCAGGCGGGCATCCATTCTTCGGCACAGCCGAGTTCATCCTGGAAGCTGCCGGGCACGTTGGCGATGAGGCTGTTGACGCTGTCGGCCACCCAGCCGGTCTGGTTGTCGAAGTAGAAGGTTACGGTGCTGTCTTCGGCCAGGGAGAGCGGAATATTTGGACCGCCGGGTTCAGCATTGAGGCCAAAGTTAACGTCCCAACTGCCGTTGAGGGCAGCTTTGTATTCGTACTCCCCGGCGGGAATGTCGAAGGTGCCGCTCCAGAGCTGGTTTTCCTCGCTGAAGGTGAGGGCCGTGTTGGTGCAGTCTGGCAGCCAATCCCCGGCGCAGCCCAGCACGGATTGGATGGTGCCAGGGATGACAACCATGTCTGGGAAGGGTGCGGCCGCAGGCGGTAAGCCGCCCCCGCTGCCCTGACTGATGAGGTCGGCGGGAATTTCATCGCTGGTTTCGATGGTGAGCAGGTTGGTGGCTGGATCAAAGGCGAAAACGACGGCCTGCCCGTCGCCCACGGTGAAGGGGATGTTCGCTCCGTCCAGTTCGCCGTCGGCGCCATAGTTCACATCCCAGCTTTGGTTCAGGGCAA
>CAUJGI010000679.1 GCA_963169155.1 Chloroflexota bacterium | reverse complement strand
CCCCAGCCCTCTCCCTGGGAGGGAGAGGGAGCTAAATCCCCTCCCCCTCTCAGGGGGAGGGTTAGGGTGGGGGTTGAAGGATTACCCAATCAATTTTCAAACTACAACCACGTCCCAAATGGAGCGCAGAGCGCTCCAGATCGTCATTCCACGCGGAGCGTGGAACGAGGAAACGAGAAGTGGCTAATCGTACCGGGCGAAGATGCGCTGGTAGGCCGGGCTGCGGGCCAAAAGCTCTTCATGCGTGCCCTGGTCGGTGAGACGGCCGTTGCTCAACACCACAATCTTGTCCGCCCAGCGAATCTGCGACAGGCGGTGGGTGATCAGAAACGTCGTGCGCTGGCGGCTGATGCGCCGCATCGCCTGCTGGATCTGGTCCTCCGTAGCGCTGTCGATGGCGCTGGTGCTGTCATCCAGGATCAGAATGCGCGGATTGGTGAGGAAGGCGCGGGCAATGGCAATGCGCTGGCGCTGCCCGCCAGACAGCGTCACGCCGCGCTCGCCCACTTCCGTGTTGTACCCCTCGTTGAAGCTCAGGATGAAGTCATGGGCCTGCGCTTCTTTGGCCGCCTGCTCGATTGCTTCCTGCGTGGCGTCCGGCACGCCAAAGGCAATGTTCTCCGCCAGCGTGCGCGAGAAGAGGAAGACGTCTTGCTCGATGGTGGATATTTGCGAGCGGAGCGACTCCAGGCTCCATTCCCGCACGTCATGGCCGTCGACGAGGATACGGCCGTTCCCCGCATCAAAAATCCGGTTAATCAGCCGCGTCAGCGTCGTCTTACCCGACCCCGTCTGGCCGACAATGGCCACCGTCTGCCCCGGCTCCACCGAAAAGCTGATCTCTTGCAGCACCGGTTCGCCGTTGTAGCCAAAACTCACCTGGTCAAACGTCACCTGCCCCTGGATCGGTGCCTGGTGGCCCGCCTCGTTTTCGTCCAGGTCCGTTTCGTCATTCAGCAGTTCCAGAATACGTCGCGCGCTGGCAATACCCATCTGCACCAGGTTAAACGAGAAGATAGAAATGAAGGTGGGAAAGCGCAAAACGCCAAACAGCCCCATGAAGGTCACCACCTCGCCCAGCGTCAGCGTGCCCGCCCGCCACAGCCACATGGCATGGAAAAAGCCCGCACCCAGACAAAGGCTGAAGATGAGCAGCGGCAAATAGCGGGCCTGGATCACCCCATGGGCCACAAAAAAATCCCGGTAGCGCGCTGCGTTGGTGACAAAATTTTGGATTTCCTGCCGCTCCTGCGCATTGCCCTTCACCACCTCAATACCGCCAATCGATTCAGCCAGCCCGGCGTTCATCGTGCCAAACTGCTCGCGCATCGCTTCGCTCACCGGGTTTAGCTGCCGGGCATAATCCCACACCGTAACGGTAAACAGCAGCAAAAAGATACCCGGTACCAGCAGTAGCTCCAGCCGCAAAGCAGCCATCAGGACGATGGGAGCAACGATGCCCATCAAGCCATCCACCAGCAGCATGACGCCGGGGCTAAACATGATGTTGAGCATACGCACATCATTGGTAGCCCGCGCCATGATGTCGCCAATGCGCTGACGGCCGTGGAACGTCTGGCTTTTGCCCAGCAGACTGATGTACAGCTCATCCCGGCTGTTGCGCTCGATGAGTTGGGCGATGTATTCGTTGGTGTAGTTACGCGTGATGCCCAGGATACTCTGCACCGCCACCGTGCCAAACACGGCAAAGGCCACCCCCAGCAGCGCCGTTGTGGCCCAACCAGGCGTACTGATCAGGTCAAAGGAACGGCCGATAAATACCTGCACATAGCTGGCGGCAAAGTTGTTGATGATGGCCGCGCCCGTTACCAGCAGCGGCAGCCACGGGTAACGCATCACATGAGAAATTATCCACCGCACCGGCCCGCTGCGGTTGTACTCATATTCGTTTTCAACCCGAAACTCTTTTTTGCTCACAGCAGCCTCTTTTTGGCGGACCCATCACAAACCCGGTAAATAAGTCGGGCAATTATAGCAAACCTAGAACAGTTGTGCGCCTGGCAAATGAGCAACCACAAAAATGCCCGGAAAAACGGCCGGTTTTCTTTGTGGTTTGCTCAAGTAAAAGCCAAATGCGCCCGCTGTCTAACTCGAACTTATCTTTGGCTTTTACACAGGTCAGGACAATCATCACAGGAATTTAGTACTATCGTCTTTTTACCCTGTTCCCCTGTTTTGTTATCATGCCCCTAGTTAACAAACGGAGCCCACGTCTCTCATTCTTGTCTACCGCCCGATTCAAAAAAGTTAACATTGTTTTGATCTTACCTGGTCGAAGCAAATTTGGGTTTTTGCGTCATCGTCCACATCTCTATTCCTTGCACGGCCCTATGCTCTGTGAAGTTAAGTAAACCGCACAAAGTTTTCGAAAGAAAGAAGCGTAGATTTTGTGTGGTTTACTCAAGTAATTGGCAGATTCCACGCTATTTTATTTTGTATAACTTTCTGCCAATTACCGAGTCCTATTCCAATTGGATGGAGGAAGTAGTTTATATGCAGACGCAAATCGGACCAGAAAAACGGCCGTACGGCCGTTCCACCCTCATCCCTTTCACCACTGATTCCCCCATGACGGCCCGGCTGCAAGGCTTGCTGCCTTTGCTGGGCAGTGGCGGCGGCCGGATCAGCCCCTCGGTGTACGACACGGCTCAGGTACTGCGCGCCTGCCCGCCCGCCAGCGGCGTCACGCCCGGGCTGGAATGGCTCAAGCGCCAGCAGCAGGCCGACGGCGGCTGGGGCAGCCCAGCCGCGCCGCTCTACCGGCGTATCTCCACCATCGCCGCCATTCTTACCCTGCACCAATACGCCGACATCATCGACGCCGCCGAGAGCATTGAAGCCGGTCTGGAACATTTGCATTTTCAGCGTGAACTGTGGGCCAACACCGTGCCCGACAGCCTGCCGGTGGGCGCGGAACTCATCTACCCCTACCTGGTCGACGAAGCGACGCGGCTTCAACTGGCCATTCCGCGCCAGGGCAATACGGCGCTGCTGAGCCAGGGGCGAAAAAAGCTGGAATATATTCGGCATATCCGCCCCGATGCCGGTTCGCCGCCGATGCACTCCTGGGAAGCGTGGGGCAGCGACCCGGAGCCGGCTTACCTGGATGGCGCGGGCAGCATTGGCCACAGCCCGGCGGCCACGGCCGTCTGGCTGGCCCGCCTCCCCCGCAACGAAACCACCGAACCGCTGCGCCAGCAGGCTGAAGCGTACCTCAGCCGGGCCGCCCGCGTGACGAGCTTCAACATTCCCGGCGTGGTGCCCGGCATCTGGCCGATGGATCGCTTTGAGCTGGCCTTTGGCCTCTACCCGCTGCTCGTGGCCGATTTGCTGGACCTGCCCCCGCTGCAAGATGTACTGGAACCGCAGCTGGACGCCCTGGGTTTTGCCCTCACGGAAAAAGGCATTGGCCTGAGCGACCATTTCTACCAGGACGGCGACGATACGGCCGCAGCCCTGGCCA
>CAUJGI010000678.1 GCA_963169155.1 Chloroflexota bacterium | reverse complement strand
TGGCGGCCAGTGGGGTCCTGGTCACCGATACCTTGCCTGTGGAGTTGACCTATCAGGTCGGCTCGTTTATTTCCAATACGACCGGTGCCACCACGCTTGGCTATGGGGATACTGGGAATGTGATAACCTGGACGGGTGATGTAGACAGCCTGGGTTCCGTAACGCTGAGCTATGCGGCTGATGTAACGGATTCCGTGATGGTCAATGATGTCCTCACAAATACGGTGCAAATCGATAGCTCTGACACAGTGCTTGAGCGTTCAACAGCAACAACGATCGTTGAATCTTTGAACTGGTACTTCCCAATCGCATTAAATTCAGTTCCTGCTCCAGTGATGAACCCTGTTTCAGGCCCCACTGCCGCAGCCAATACTTTAACAACTTCCTGGAACGTACCGGTTGATGGAATTACCCAATATGAAGTTCAGGAATCACACAGCATTGATTTTACGGGTTCCCCCATTCACGATGCGGGCACTGATACCTCCAAGGCTTTCACTTATTCGCCATCTTCAAACAATTATTATTGTTACCGTGTACGGGCATGGGTGGATAATGTTGCCAGTGGTTGGTCGAACGTAGAGTGCGCTGTCACAAACTACTTCGATGACTTCTCGAATTCGGGTTCTGGCTGGGCCATTCGTCAGCAGGATACGGATGATACTGAGAATTCTTCTTACTATGCCAATGGCGAGTTTGTGCTGAAAATTGGCGGGCGTTGGGATTACGCCCTCGCATCTCCATTAGCGCAAGCGCCTAAGCCACCCTATGCTATCGAAACCCGCATTAAGTTTGATCCTACTGTGGATAACTTGCACGGGTATGGCATTGTCTTTGGCGGAAACTGGAATGGACAGCCGTGCCCAGGTACCGATTATAGTGCCTGTTTTACCCACTATTATCGCTTCTTGGTGGTGTGGTACGGGCCACAGAATAGCTTCCGAATTCAGCTTAAACGTATCGACTATAATGATGAGCAAGACAATATTGGTCGCGGCGTGACCCTGGTAAACTTTAAAGATATTTATGTGGGAAACTCCAAGGACTTCAATACTTGGCGTATTGAAGTAGATGCAAACGGTGCCATTCGTGTATATCTCAATGGCGGCCAGGTTGCTTCGGCGGTGGATGGAAATTACATCAACAGCCCTTATTTTGGGGTTATGGCCTCTTCGGATGAGTATCTGGGTGCTGAACCTCACTTGGATTGGTACCGGGCCACTAAGCGTTAACAGTTTTTAGTCGTTTGGTGTTGACTACGCAGTTAGGCTATTAGGCCTGGCTGCGTAGTCATTTTTTGTTGTGGCAAGGTTGAAAAAAGTGGAAGAACCCAGGACTTTTATCAGGCGAGAAGAAGTTAAGCTTTTTTTCTTGTTTCTGATCTTGCTGGTTATGTATCTGGCAATTGCTTATTTCATTCACTGGCCAGCTGGTTATTATGGTTCGATTGAACAGCCCCGTTTTGCCGATCCCTGGATTGCCAGAACGGAAACGATTCTTTCCGGTGGACTGCTATATCGGGATGTATTCACTACCACACCTCCGCTAACCAACTTTCTCCTTATCCCCCCAGCTTATCTTGCTGGAAGGCTGGGACACATTAATCCGTGGGCGACTTTGTCGTTTATGGTTTACTTCTCGCTGTTTAACTATTTGGGTGCGCTGGTGCTGTTGTACATGGGAGAAACACGGCGCAAAGGATTTTGGACGGCCGTATTTTTCCTCCTCAATCCGCTTACCTTTGGCAATACCATCTTGCGTCGCCAGGACGAATCGGTTGTGGTCTTTTTCATCGGCGTGGCGCTGCTGTTGTTTTTGAAGCGCAAGCATTTTTCTGCGGCCGTTTCTATGGGTCTAGCAGTGTTGGTGAAGCTGACCGGGGGTATCATCTTGCCCATCGCCTTTTTGCACAGCCGCAAGTGGCATTATTTGGTGATTCCAGCGGTGGTTTTTTTTACGGCCGTAACCCCCTTCCTTATTCTGGCTGGCCGTGCGGCTATGTTTTGGGACTTCTCCCAGCAAGAAGGTGAGCACCCTTTCCAATTTGGTGGCGTCAGTTTAGTCGCTTTATGGAACAACTTTCACGAAGGTGCCCAGCAAGTAGGCTTGCAGTGGCCGTCGATTTTGTTTGTAGTCGGTGTAGGGGCTATTCTGCTGTTTATTGCCTGGAAGCGAATTGGCGTTGTAGAGGACCTGACGCTGCTGTTGATTGTGATCTTGCTGCTAACCCCCAAGCTGCATACAGGCTACTTTTCGATGTTGGCACTTTCTATGGCACCGCTGCTCAAACGATATCGCCTGCACGCGATTTATTTCATTTTTGGGGCGTTGGCCATTGTGGCCGATTACTACAAATGGCCCATCGAAAATTTTCCGGTTGCCTTTTATTTGATGGTTGCCGTGGTCGTTTTGCTTGTCGCCGCATTGGTGATCATTATCTGGAAAGGGTTGCAGCCGCCACAGCCACCATTGGTTGTGAACCCACACATCCAATGATTCTGCCTCCCTCCTTTTGTTTTTACGCTGGCTAACAGCACCAAGCCGCTCCGAATCGTGTCATGAAAGATGTCACTCCAGCCTTCCGCAACCTGCTGCTTACCCGGCTTTTGCCCGTAGTTTTGCTGCTGCTTCTGTTCGGGGTGAGTCTTAGTTCCATTCGCGTGACTTCGGGCACATACGACGAATTTGAATACATCTCCAGGGGCTACACCTACTTAAAAACCGGTAATACAGCCCTGAAGCTGCGCCACCCAGTGCTGTTGGATTCGCTGGCGGCGGTGCCGCTGCTGCTGTTGCCCGATGTTCAGCTTCCACTCGATTCCCCGGCGCTTGCGGCTGGCGATTTTCATGTTTATGCCCGCAATTTTATGTGGGAAGCCAATGCGACCATTGCGCGCAAGATCTATTTTCTCGCGCGTCTGCCGGTGATGGCGCTGTCGCTGCTGTTGGCCACGGCCGTTTTCGCCTGGACGCGACAGAAGTTTGGCACCACTGCTGGACTGGTTGCTATGACCCTGGTGGTGTTTGACCCAAACTGGCTGGCACACGGCCGTTTGGTCACCCCTGATGTCGGCCAAAGCACACTCATCTTCCTCTCTGTGTACGCCTGGTGGCGCTATTTGCAAAAATCAGCCTGGACGCGCTTGCTGCTGGCAGGTGTTGTGCTGGGGCTGGCCCAAACTGCCGGATTTCCCGCCCTCATCCTCTACCCAATTCTCTTTTTGGTGACGATGGCCCACCTATACAAACGCCAGCAGCTGCGGACGACGGCCTGGCCCTGGCTGCTGCGATTGGTTGGCCTGGGGTTGCTTAGCTTGCTGACCATCTGGGCGGCGTACGGTTTTGCCTGGGGGCCGCTGCCCTGGCTGAATTTGTCTGGTCCTGCACCGTATCATTGGGCCGAATTCAAGGATTTGCTGGCCCGGCTGGATCGGCAGGATTTGGCTTACCTGAACGGCGAGGTGTATCGTGGTGGCAAAGTTGCCTTTTTTGTGGTGGCTTTGCTGTTCAAAACGCCATTGCCCCTGCTTGTGTTGGTCATCGTTGGGTTGATTGCCCTGCTGCACCGCCGGGGCTGGTTGGCGGAGGTGTCGCTCTGGCTGGTGCCTGCGGTCTATTATGCCACCTCGCTGACCAGCTCACTGAACATCGGCTACCGGCACATTTTGCCGATGCTGCCCTTTTTGTACGTGTGGGGCGGAACGGCCGTTCTCCTGGCAAAACATCGTTGGCAAAAAGCAGCCGGACTGGCCTTGCTCACCTGGCTGGTCGTGGCCTCCTGGGGCATTTACCCATACTACCTCACCTACTTCAACGAGCTGGCGGGCGGCCCGCGCCACGGCCTCAATTATTTGGTGGTGTCTGACCTGGATTGGGGGCAGGATTTGCCGGGATTGGGCGACTATGTGGCGCAAAATGACATTGACGAGGTGTACCTGAGCTACTTCGGCACTACGCCGCCAGAGCAATATGGCATTCGCTACAAACCCATCCCCGCCTGGCCGCCGCGCGGTATCCCAGGTCAGCTGCCGTTTCACCCGGATTACCCGCTGCCGGGCACTTATGCCATTAGCGCGGCCAATTTGGTGGGGTCACGCTTCGAGGAAAATCCAGACACGCTGCACTGGTTCCGCGGCCAGACGCCAGACGCGGTGATTGGCAACTCAATTTACGTTTACGAAGTGCCGCGCCTGCTGGATGAGGCTGCGCCGCCGGTAAATTTGCTGCTGTCTGGTCTGGCGTTGGCCGACGTGCCGGGCGAATTTATTGCCAACCAACTGCACACCAACGATTTGCAGCCACGTTGGTTTGACGCCCAGCGGGCGCTGCTGCTGGCTGCAGAGAACAGTGTGCTGCTGCTGCCGGGCAGCCAGCCCATCGACCCATTTTTGCAAGAAACGCTGTTGGCCCAGCACACTCCGTGGCAGACGTTTACGGCCGTTTCCGGCACCACCATCCACGCATACCAACTTTCCGAAACGACCGTTCTGCCCCCATTCCTCGCCCAACAAACCAGCAACCTGGCCTACACCAGCCCGGTGCTGGTGCCCGTACCAGACGAAGCCCAGGCTGTGACCCTGCCCGTGATGTTGGATACGGCCGTTTCCTTCCTGGGGTGGCGTATTTTGGAGCCGGGCCAGCCAAGCCAAACGATGAAAGTGATGACTGTCTGGCGCATGGAGCAAGCACCGGCGCAGCGATTGGCCATCTTCATACACGTGCTGGCCCCAGACGGCACCATTCTGGCCCAGTTTGATGGCCTGGATGCAGCCAGCGAGACGCTGCGTGCGGGCGATGTGCTTATTGAACTGCATGAGTTGGCGCTTCCGGCCAATCTGCCGGAAAATATCCGCTGGCTTAACGTGGGCATGTATTACCCAGACAGCCTGACGCGCCTCACCTTGCCCAACGGCGCGGGCGACCGGCTGCTGCTGCCACTGACGGCCGTTGAGGAAGAGTAAAAGAAACCGATGCTGCAAACTGCCAAAGAACCACCTGTTCCCGCGCCGGCCCGGACCGTGCCGCTCGGGCTAGAGATTGTGCTGCTGCTGCTGCTGTTGGCCGGCGCGCTTTTTTTGCGACTGTGGCAGTTAACGGCCGTTCCCCCCGGTTTCCACTTTGACGAAGCAATTGATCTGCGGCAGGCGCTGAACATTGTGCAGGGCGCCCGCCCGCTTTATATCACCGAAGGCTGGGGGCGCGAGGCGTTGTATTACTACCTGGTTGCTTTCGTGCTGCAACTGGTGCCCTACAACCCGCTGGCGCTGCGCGTTTCGGCGGTGATTTGTGGCATGGGGCTGCTGCTGGTGACTTATTTGTTTGTGCGGCGTTGGTACGGCCGTCTCCCCGCCTGGATTTCTGTGGCCTGGCTGAGCCTGCTTTACTGGCCGCTCTCCGCCAGCCGCTTTGGCGTGCGCCACATCTCGCTGCCGTTTGTTTTTGGCCTGGCGGTGTGGGCCTTCTGGTGGGCCTGGGGTGACGATGAAACCCAGCCGGTTTCAAAGCCTCGTTTCGCCCTGGCTGGGTTTTTGCTGGGGCTGACGTTGTACACCTACCAGCCCGCCCGATTTGTGCCTTTTATCTTTGTGGCTTTTTTTGGATACCTCTGGCTGTTTCATCGGGCGGCGCTGCGGCGACGGCTCACGGCGCTGGCGCTGTGGGGCGGGGTGGCGCTGCTGGTGGTGCTGCCGCTGATTGTCATTTTGCTGCAAAATCGGGGGCTGGAATCGGGCGAGCGGGCGTTCACCATTGAGCCGTTGACCCAGCTGCTAGACGGTAACCCGCGCCTGGTGCTAGACAACCTGCTGGCCACGGTTAAAGTATTTACGATTAGCGGCGACCCGCTGGAATCGTATAACGTGCCTGACCGCCCCATTTTTGTGCCTGCCTGGACGGGCCTGTTCTTTTACGCAGGGCTGCTTATCGCCCTGTGGCGCTGGCGACAGCCGCTGCCCATGTTCTTGTTGCTCTGGCTGTTGGTAATGCTGGCGCCCACCGTGCTCACCCTCAGCGCGCCCAATTTCAACCGCATAGTCGCCGCCCAAACCCCCATGGCCATCATCGCCGCCCTCCCCTTCGTCGAGCTGGCCAAACTGCGCCAACCCAAAACCGTTCACCGATTACCGTTCACCGTTCACCGATTACCGATTACCGTTTCCTGGTCAACGGCCGTTCCCCTCCTCATCCTCCTCCTGGCCCTGGCCTTCACCACCGCCGCCACCTGGGAAGATTATTTCACCACCTGGCCCAACCATCCCGGCACGGTGGCCCCGCTGGGGCGCAACGTGGCGGCGATTGCCCATTACCTGGAATTTGATCCCAGCAGCGC
>CAUJGI010000677.1 GCA_963169155.1 Chloroflexota bacterium | reverse complement strand
GACAGGACATCAAAAAACGGAGGTAAACATGATCACACTCGGCATCGACATTGGCGGCAGCGGGATTAAGGGAGCTTTGGTGGACACGGAAAAAGGGGAAATGGTGACGGATCGGGTGCGGATTCCGACGCCGCAGCCATCGAAACCCCAGGCGGTTATTGGCGTGATCAAGCAAATTGTGGATCACTTTGCCTACAGCGGCCCGATTGGCGTGGGCATTCCCTGCATTGTCATCAACGGGGTCACCCTGTCTGCGGCCAATATTGACGATGAATGGATTGGTTTTGCCGCTCAGCAGGCGATGAGCGAAGCTACCGGCTGCCCGGTGATCCTGGGTAACGATGCCGACGTGGCGGGTCTGGCAGAAATGCGCTTTGGCGCGGGTCGGGGGCAGATGGGCACGGTGATGATTTTTACGTTGGGGACGGGCATTGGCAGTGCGGTGTTTGTGAACGGCCGTATTGTCCCCAACACTGAACTGGGCCACGTCTACCTGCGCAACCAGAAAAAAGATGCCGAAGCTTATGCCGCCGAGCGCATTCGCGACGAGAAAAACCTCAGCTGGAAGCAGTGGGGCAAGCGGCTCAACACCTACTTCCAGCACATGGAGTTTTTGTTCTCACCTGAGCTGTTCATCATTGGCGGCGGCATCAGCAAACAGCACGCCGAGTTTTTGCCCTACATTAAAACGCGGGCGCCGATGGTCCCGGCCGAACTGCGCAACGAGGCGGGGATTGTGGGAGCGGCCGTCTTGGCTGCCGAATCAAGCTAGTCAAGATATGATTTATTTTGCCCCACGATTAGTGTGCTTTTGATTCAAGCGTACCTGCTCATCTCTTGGTGGAACGCGCGAAAAAACAAGGCAAGAAATGACGGCAAACTCATTTTCTGGGGGTTCCTTGTGGGGCAAATTTATCTTCTTTGGGAACTCCTGGTGGTGGAACAAACCGGGACGCCTTTACCAGATTCCCCAGAACAACAGATGATGATGCTCCGATTGGCCTGCGGTGGTGCGCCAGGGGGACTGTTTGTGATTATCGGGCTGTTTTATATCAGTTTTGTGGCTTTTGGTGTGAGAAAAGGGGGGCAGAATGACCTTAGTTGAAATCGTAATAGCTGCGTTTATTCTGTTGGAACTGTCGAATATTGTCGCGCTCTATTTTGTGCCCGGCTCAAAGAAGGCCAACGCCGTTGGTGTGTTCACCGCTTGGGAAAAATCCAAGCAGTACCCAGAAATTCATGCGTTTGTGAAATACCTTGTCTATTGGGTCGCCGGGTCGAAATTGATCTTTATCTTTCTTTTGGCCGCCATCATCATAATTGGTGAGCCAACAATGCAGCGGATAAGCCTGGTTGCTTTAGCCGTGGCCACAGCAAGCTTTTATTGGCGATTGTTTCCGCTAATCCGGAAGATGGACCAAAAAGGGGAGATAGAGCCCAAAAATTATTCAACAATATTGGGCATCATGATATTTGTGTTCATAGCGATATTTTTGATTGCGGCCGCGGTTGGCAGTTGATTCGTTAAGTTTCTGGCACGGTGGCTAACGATGATACGGTCCTCTCTAAAAATGTGACACTAACTGCCACAACTTCTGGTATAATTATGTCATGTTAAAACAAAAGCCTGGACAGCGGTTGGCATTTCTGGCAGAAGCAGACGTCGAAATTTTGGCGGAATGTTTGGTGGCGCTGGCTAACGGGGATGGGGGACTAATCGTGCTGGGGCTGAACGAAAACGGCCGTCCCACCACCCCCATCTGGGAAGAAGAGGCCGAAGGCGCACTGCTGGAAGCGGCGCGTCATTGCCACCCGCCTGTGCCCACCCGCTGGCAGCAGGTAGAAACCCCCCAGGGCACCCTCATCGGCATTGAGGTGCCGCGCAGCACCGATTTGCACACGCTGGATGACGGCCGTGTCCTAATCCGCAGCAGCACCGTCAACCGCCCCCTGACCGGCGACGAAGTGCGCAACCTGGCCAACAGCAAAAATACGGCCGAATTTGAAACCGAACTGGTGCCCGGCGCGCGTTACACCGACCTGGACCGGGACATCGTGCAAGATTACCTGGACCGCCGCGAGCAGCGCGGCCAATCCAGAACCCGCTCCACCCGCGAACTCCTCTTTGAAATTGGGGCCACCGACCGCAGTGGCCATCCCACCACCACCGGCATTTTGCTCTTTGCCCGCAATCCGCAAATGTTTTTCCCGCAAAGCGGCATCGTCTTTGTCAAGTTTCCCGGCACGGAACCACGCGGGGAGGATGGCGGAATTGGTTACGGCCGTCGCGATGAAATCAGTGGGCCGGTCGCCCGGGGCATTGAGCGCGCCTGGAACGTCATCTTCGAAGAGATGCGCGTTGGGGCCACGGTTAACCAACTGGAGCGTGAGGAACTGCTGGAATATCCCCGTTTTGCCGTGCGTGAAGCGCTGGTCAACGCCGTAGCTCACCGCGACTATCGTATCCAGGGGCGGCGCATCGAAATCCGCATGTACTCCGACCGGCTGGAAATTATCAGCCCTGGCGGCTTGCCTGGTTACATGACCCTGGACAATCTCGTCGAAGAGCACTTTTCGCGCAACCCGCGCCTGGTCAACGGCCTGTATCAGTGGGGTTATATCGAAGAGCTGGGGCTGGGCATCGACCAGATGATTGAGGAGATGGTCCAGGCGGGCAGTGAACCGCCCGAGTTTCGCGCCACGCCGCACCTGTTCACCGTGACGCTGTACAACAAGCGGCAGCGCTCACCCACGCCCAAGTGGACCAAAAGCATGAACGAGCGGCAAACCCGTGCCCTGACCTTCGTGCGGGAAAACGGCTCCATCACCAACCGCGAATACCAGCAGCTCTGTCCCGACGTTTCCGCCGAGACCCTGCGCCTGGACATGGTGGACCTGGTTGATCGGGGAATTTTGCTAAAAATTGGCTCTAAAAAGGGCACACACTATATTTTGAAGTAGCAACTAGACGTTTTTGTTGCACATGGCTAATTGTCAGGAATGACCGTTCCCCTTATACTGTTTTTATGACCGTATTAAATCAAGATCAAAAATTACAAACGGAAACCGTTACGCCAGAGTTGATAGATTATATTGTGCGTAAAATTGTGACGGCCGTTTCCCCTGTAAAAATTATTCTTTTTGGTTCTCAGGCGTCTGGGCAAGAAACAGACGAAAGTGATCTTGATCTGCTGATCATCCATAATTCACCAACTTCAAATCGAAAAGTTCGGCAGCAAA
>CAUJGI010000676.1 GCA_963169155.1 Chloroflexota bacterium | reverse complement strand
GCTGACGCAGCTGCTCCCCTTCCGCCTGGGCGACGTGGCGCGGGCGGTGTTAGTAGGGCAGCAGCCCGGCCTCTCCGTACCGCAAGGCTTCACCACGATGGTGGTGGAGCGGCTGCTGGACATGCTGCTGATGGTGCTGCTGCTGCCGCTGGCCCTGCGCCAAATCGAAACAGTGCCCGGCTGGTTGAACCAGGCGGCGCTCTTGTCTGGGGTGGCTTCGGTAGGGTTGATTGCTTTTTTGATGGTGGTGGCCAACAGACGGCCGTTGGCCCACACCCTGCTCACCTGGCTGGGGCGCAAAATCCCCCGGCTGGCTTCCGACACCATGCACCGGCAGCTCGACAACTTGCTGGATGGGCTGGCGGCCTTCACCCAGTGGCGCACCGCGCTGGCGCTGCTGGGGCTCAGCCTGCTCACCTGGCTGCCCGTGGTGCTGGCCTACGACGCGGCGCTCCAGGCGGTGCACCTGCCATCTTCCCTGGTCAATGCCACCTTCATCATGATTGTGGGCGCGTTTGCCGTCGCCGCGCCTTCTTCGCCGGGGCAGATTGGCGTTTTTCACATGGGGGTCATTGCCGCCGTGACGGCGCTGGGCCAACCCGCCGAAGCGGCCGCGTCGCTGGCGGTGCTCTACCACGCCATCAACTTTTTGCTGATGGTGCTGGCTGGTTTGGTGGGGATCAACGCTGTCCAGGTCCCTTTCCATCGCCTGGCCCGGTCGCTTGGTCTACCCCTTAAACCAGCGCCGCCAGAACTAACGGAGCCCATTTCTTAATTCAAACTTGCTGCGTAGGAACAACCTTGTGCTCACAGAAACCACTCTCACCCAGCTGCTTTTTCACTACCCGGCCCTGCACCACCTGCCTGCAACGATGCAGCATCTGGTTTGCCAGACGGCCGTAACCACCCATCTGCCCGCCAATCACCTGCTCTTTCAGGAGGGGGATGCCTGCCTGAACTTCGTGATGCCGCTGTCCGGCAGCGTACGCGTGGTGAAGCCCGATATTTCGGGGCGGGAAATCATGCTCTACCGCATTCGCCCGGGCGACAGCTGCATCCTCACCGTGAGCTGCCTGTTGGGCAACCAGTCATATGCCGCTTATGGCATTGTAGATTGGCCAGTAACGGCCGTGGCCCTGCCCAAACCGCTGTTTATCGATCTCATCACCCAGTCAGAACCGTTTCGCCTTCAGGTGTTCCACTTTTTTGGCCAGCGCCTGGCCCAACTCCTGCAAATTATCGAAGAGGTCACCTTTCAAAAGCTGGACCAGCGGCTGGCGGCGCTGCTGCTGCGCCGGGGACCGCTGCTCTACACCACCCATCAGCAGCTGGCCGATGAGCTGGGCAGCGTACGTGAAGTGATCAATCGGCTGCTGAAAGAGTTAAAGGCTCGTGGCGCGGTTGAAATTGAGCGCGGCAAGATCACCATCATCAACGAATTGGTCTTAAAGCAGCTGGCGGAAACGGAACGTGACTTTAGTCACTGAGTTTTTTTGTGTGCGTTTTTACACTGGAGAAGTCATTGCTGAGTGAACCAGCCTGATCCTTCGTCCTTGTCTATCCAGACAACCCTTTCTGTTCACCCAATTGAGGAGACATTGATGCAAAAAAGAAGTTCTGTCCTTAAACTCAGCCTGCTGTTGTTCCTCGGGCTGATGATCATGGTGAGCGGTACCGCTTTTGCGGCCGTTACCCCAACCCAATTTGTGCCGGGCGATACGGCCGTTAACCGCGCCACCGGGAACCAGGAAACACCCACCATTTCCCACGGCAACGGCGTCAGCCTGGCCGTCTGGTCCGATCACCGATCTACGCCCACCACGTTGGGATTCCAGGAATTTGAAACGGCCGGCGATATTTACGGGATGCTGCTGGATGCCAGTGGCAACCCGCTGAGCAGTCAGCCGTTCCCCATCACCCAGGGCAAAGCCAACCAGACCACGCCCCGTCTCTCCTGGAACGGCAGCAACTGGCTGGTTTTGTTCCAGACAACGGTCCTGAGTGGCACCGGCGGTTATTATGAGACGGCCCTGGCGGCCGTACGGGTTTCCCCCACCGGCCAGGTGTTGGACCCAGAACCCATCCGCCTGTACAACACGGCGCCCGTGGGCGCGGCGTGGACCATCGCCAGCGACGGCACCGACTGGATCATCGTGCACCAAGACGGCGATCTGGTTGGAGTGCGCATTACGGCCGATGGGCAGCTGCAGCAGCCGGGCACCATTTTAGTGCCGCAAACCTACTACATGCGCTTTAATCTGGACCTGGCCTGTGCCAGCGGCGTCTGCCTGCTCACCTTTAACGAACAAGACAATACCGGGGCGATACGCTTCGACAGCGGCTTTAACGTGTTGGGCAGCGGATTGTTCACGCTGGTGAATGGCGCCTATGTGGATGCCTTCGCGACCAATGGCACGGGCTTTTATGCTGTCTGGTCCAGGCAGCAGGCCGATTTCAGCACCGCTCTTTTTGGCTCCCGCATTGATCTGAACGGGAATTTGCTGGACGGCACGGGCGACATCCTCTCAGCCAGCACGTTCCAGGGCGTATCAGCTGGCGTATTGGGCTGGGACGGTACCAACTGGCGCGCTGCCTGGTCGATTGCGTTTACGGCGTATGCCGCACGCATGAGCGCCGCCGGGCAAGTGCTGGACCCCGGTGGTGTTACCTTGCCTGGGGTAACGTTGGGGGAAACGGCCGTTACCAACAACGGCAGCCTGCAAATGGTGTACAGCGAATATGCCCAGAATAACCTGACCATCTACACCACCAACATCTCCCCGTCTTTTGTGCCTGGGGCGCAGATTCCGCTTTCGGTGGGGGCACCCGCGCAGCTGTTTGCGGATACGGCCGTTGGCAGCAATGGCTACATGATGACCTACCGCAGCGACACCGCCGCTGGGGTCCGCGTGCTGGCCCAACCGCTGAGCGCCAACGGGACGCCACTTACGTCTGAACCGATTCAGCTTGTTTCCGGACCAACGTTGAACGGCCCCACTACCCCCTCCGTTGCCTGGAATGGCAGCAACTACGTCATCACCTGGAGCGTGTTAAACACCATCTACGCCCAGCGCTTGCAGCAAAACGGCACGCTGCTTGACGCCAGCCCCATTGCCGTCATGCCAGGCTTTGGCCCGGCGGACGTTTCGGCCGTGGGCAGCACCTACCTCATCGTGGGGCGACACTTAGGCAGCACGCCCCAAGTAATCAACGTCTTTGTCGCCCGCCTGGATGGCAATACCGGGGCTGTCTTAGACCCCGCGCCCAGATATGCGGGTGGGTTTTATGTACGCTCAGTGGCCCTGACCACCGTAGGCAATCGCTGGTTCCTGGCTTTTCACAGCACCTGGAGCCACGATGACCCAATCGGCCAGACAGCCGGTGTCTTTATCGAGGCTGACGGCACGGTGGGAACTTCCTTCTTCGTTTACGGGTACTATTCGTTAGCAGGTGGCAATGGGATTTTCCAGGTGGCCGCCGCCGCCAATGACACAACCGTGTTTGTAGTCCAATCGGCCGAATTAACTTCGGGTGTGGAAACCGACCTGGTGGGGGTATTGGTCAACAGCGATGGCACCACCGGGCCACCCATCAACCTGACCCCGTGGCAGGGCAACCAGTACCGGCCGCACCTGGCCTGGGACGGCACCCAGTTTGTGCTAACTTACAGCGAGCAGCGCAACCGCTTTGCCCCGCTGACGCTGGACATGTTGGACGCGCGCGGTGACCTGTACGGCATGCGCATCAGC
>CAUJGI010000675.1 GCA_963169155.1 Chloroflexota bacterium | reverse complement strand
GGTGTGTTTCGCATGGTGGTTACCCTGGATGGCGAAACGGTGCTTGACCTGAAGCCGGTGATGGGCTATCTGCACCGCAATCACGAGAAAATTGGCGAGCGCAACACCTTCATCCAAAACATCCCTTACACCGATCGCCTGGATTACCTGAGCTCGATGGGCAACAACCACGGTTATGTCCTCGCTGTAGAAAAGCTGCTTGGCTCGGAAGTTCCAGAACGGGCGGAATGGATTCGCATTTTGATGGTGGAGCTGACCCGAATTTGCAACCATCTCTGGGCGCTGGGCTTTTTGCTCAACGATTTGGGCGCGCTGCAAACGCCAATGCTCTACTTTTACCTGGAACGCGAGCTGATTTTGGACTTTTTTGAAGCGGCCGCCGGTTCGCGGATGATGTGCAACTACATGCGCTTTGGCGGTGTGGTTTACGATTTGCCCGACTACGTGCGCGAACAGGAAACGATTAGCTTCCTGGAAGAGTTGATCTTTGAGCACATTCCCGCAGTATTGGACCAGGGCGATGGCCTCATGACCAACAACGAAATTGTGCGCGCCCGCAGCATTGGTGTGGGGGTTTTGTCCCGCGAAGATGCAATTGCTTACAGCACGGCTGGCCCCGTTTTGCGCGCCAGCGGCGTGGCTTACGATGTGCGCCGGGCTGAACCGTATTCCTACTACGAGCATCTCGATTTTGACATTCCGGTGCGCTATAACGGGGATATTTACGATCGGTACCTCATCCGCATGGATGAAATGCAGCAGAGTCTGCGCATTTTGCAGCAGGTGCTGCCCCACATCAAGGCTACCAAGGGGGCACCGATTATCTCGGGCAAACCGCAGTACGCTATTCGCATGCCCAACGCGGGTGAAGCATACGGCCGTGTTGAAAATCCCAAGGGCGAGCTGGGGTATTACCTGACCACCCGCCGCCGTGAGTCGAACCCGGACCGGTACCATGTGCGCGCCCCATCCTTCATTAATCTGACCCCGCTGGGCAAGATGTGTGAAGGGCACAAAGTGGCCGATGTGGTCGCCATTTTAGGCAGCATTGACATTGTTTTGGGCGAAGTTGACCGCTAACAGTTGCTGAGGAGAAGCTATGTACGGACTTGGCATTTTGAAAGGTATGGCTATCACCATGAAACACTTCGTGGATTCCTACCTGGACGATATTTTTTGGGCAGCCCGTGGCGGCCGTTATTACAACGATGAAGCATTAAAAGTGCGGCAGGGGTTGAAGGGCAGGGGCGTTAAAACTGTCTTTTACCCGGAAGAAAAACTGTCCGTGCCGGAACGGTTCCGCTTTGTGCCGTTTTTGGTGACGGAGGATCCGCCGCCAGGGCAGAAGTGGGGTAAGGATTGGTGTACCTCTTGCGGCATTTGCGCCAAGGTGTGCCCGCCGCAGTGCATTTGGATTGAGCGTGGGGTGCAGCCCAACGGCCGTCCCAAACCCGAACCAAACGAGTTTTACATCGACATCGACATCTGCATGAACTGTGGCTTTTGCATGGAATTCTGCCCGTTTGATGCCATCAAGCTGGACCACGACTACGAGCTGGCCAGCTACGACCGCACCACGGCCCACATCCATGACAAGGAGCGGCTGAGCAAGCCTTTAAGCTACTGGCGTGAAATTGCCCCGCAAAAGGCAGCGGCCGAAGCCGCTATTCGCGACCATGTGGAAGATCTGAAGGCGTGGAAGAAAGAACACGGTAGAGATGCCGATCCCGCCGATGCTCCCCAACTGTCGGAAGAACACACCAAGCAGCTGTTCTACCGCGGGGAATATTACTAATTTCCCCGCGCCTAATCATTTGAAGAGTTATTTGAGCATTGCGTATTTCATCCTACGGGTGAGGTACGCAATCTCTGTTTAAGGAGCAACTATGTTTAAACGAAATAAAGAGGTTGGAGTGACGGAAACGGCCGTCATGGCCGCCCTCGCCACCGTTATCGAACCGGAACTGCATCGGGACCTGGTAACCCTGAACATGATCCGTAATCTAAAAATCGAAGGCAGTGATGTCAGCTTCACCATCATGCTCACCACACCCGCTTGCCCACTTAAAGGCAAAATGGAGGCAGATTCCCGTGCCGCGCTGGCCAGTGTGGGCGGGATTGGCAAAATTACCATCAACTGGGATGCCAACGTGCCATCTGATCGCCGTATTAAAGATCAATTGGGTCAATCGTTCCGCAACACTATCGCTGTTTCTAGCGGTAAGGGCGGCGTGGGCAAGTCTACTATCGCGGTGAATCTGGCAATTGCCCTGGCCCAAAAAGGTGCCAGCGTCGGTTTGTTAGACGCCGACATCCTGGGGCCAAATGTGCCGATGATGATGGGCGTGGCCCAAATGCCGCCACCGCGTAATCGCAAAATGGTGCCCGCCGAAAATTATGGCGTCAAATTTATCTCCATGGCCTTCCTGGTACAGCCAGACCAGCCGCTTATCTGGCGCGGTCCCATGCTGCACAGCGCTATCACGCAGCTGCTCACCGATGTGGAGTGGGGCGAACTGGACTACCTGATCATTGATCTGCCGCCGGGCACCAGCGATGCCCAGCTGACCTTGGCGCAAGTGCTGCCGCTGTCTGGCACTATTGTGGTGACCCAGCCGATGCAGGTGGCGGCCGCCGATGCGCTGCGTGGCCTGAAGATGTTTGAGAAGCTGGATGTGCCGATTCTGGGGATTGTGGAAAACATGAGCGGCGAATTTTTTGGCACTGGCGCGGGAGCCAGGTTGGCGGCCGATTATCAGTCGGACTATTTGGGCAGTGTGCCGATGGATGCCAATGTGCGTATGGGTGGCGACAATGGTCAACCCATCGTGGTTGCTTTCCCCGATTCGCCAGCGGCTAAGGCCATCGAGGATATTGCCCAGAAAGTGGCCGCGCGTATCAGTGTGTTGGCCTTACAAAAGTCGAACAACTTTATTCCGATTGAGCTGGTGGGATAACTCCAACCCATTTGCTAAAAATGAGGCCAGCGCCGCGCCCGTCAGGGCAAGCGGGGCTGGCCTTTTTGTTAAGAAATTGGTAAAAAGTGGTCGGGGTATGATAACATAAGTAAATCTTATCTGAGCAAAAAAGTCACTACTGGCAGGGGTGGCTTATACTGGTACCGTTATTTCAAAATCCAGGTTTTATTGTTGCGACTCACTTCCTCGTGACGCCAGCAAAAATTAGAACCTTGTACGGAGTTAATTTATGGCAATTGTAGCCGCAGAGCGCACCTCGGTTGTGGGGGTGCGGTTTCAAAAGTTGGGCAAGCTTTATTACTTCAAACTAGGCCGCACTCATGAGGATGTTGAGCCGGGCGATTATGTGATTGTAGAAACCAAACGGGGTCGGCAGCTGGGCCAGGTGATTAGCTTTATCGACCAGGAGGAGGCACATCGCCAGCGTGGGATGCGCGCCATTGAGCGCAAAGCCAATCCCCGCGACATGGTGATGAAGCAGGTCTGGGAGACGAAGGAACTGGATGCGTTAATCAGCTGCCGCGAAAGGGCCGCTTCGCTGAACATTCGCGATGCCAAGTTTGTTAAGGCCGAGTACAGTTTTGATGGTTCCTGGCTGACCGTGCATTACACGACGGAGAACAAAAAGCTGGACATCAATCCGCTGCAGAATGCCCTGGGCAAACATTTCCGCACCAAAATTGAGATGCGCCTGATTGGGCCGCGGGACGTGGCCAAAATAATGGGCGGTTATGGTGCCTGTGGCGCGCCGCGCTGCTGTTCTACCTTTTTAACGGAATTCAGCCCCATTTCCATTCGTATGGCCAAGGCGCAGGGGATTTCGTTGAGTCCACAAGAGATTACGGGGATGTGCGGCCGTTTACGCTGCTGCCTGGTTTATGAGTACGAACAGTACGTGGAAGCCCGCAAAACGCTGCCCAAAGTGGGTAAGCGCGTGGGCACGCCGCATGGCGAAGGACGCGTGCGCGACGTGCGCGTTTTGCGTGACTCGGTGCTGGTGCAGGTGGAAGACGACATGTACGAAGTGTTCCGCCATGAGCTTGAACCGATGGAAGAGCTCGAAGCGTTGAAGAAAAAGGCCGAGGCGGGCTGCACCAAACATGAGGGCGGCGGCTGCGACTGCGGGGCAAAAGACCAGCCAGTGGGTGAAGACCCGGGTGAAGGCGAAGGCGGAGAAGAAATCGATGCCTGATCGAGCAGATGCCTGGGCGCTGGTGTGCGAGTTTGTGCAGGACGAAGGGCTGCGGCGGCACATGCTGGCCGTGAGCGCGGCAATGGGTTGGTATGCCAACGCTCTGGGCGCAGATGTGGCTTACTGGGAAACGGTGGGTCTGCTGCACGATTTCGACTGGGAGATTCATCCCGATCTAGATCGGCATCCAATCGGAGGCGCGAAGATTTTGCGCGAGCGGGGTTGGGATGAGGAAATCATTCGCATCATTTTGTCGCACTATACGGAAGGTACGGCCGTTCCCCGCGAAAAACCCATCGATTATGCCCTGCTGGCCTGTGACGAAATTACCGGGTTGGTGATTGCTACCACGCTGGTACGGCCGTCTAAGAACATTTCCGAGGTAACCCTTTCCTCCATTCGCAAGAAGTGGAAGGATCGGCGTTTTGCCGCCGGGGTTGGCCGGGAACATGTGGAAGCAGTGACGGCCGATTTTAGCCGCGAATGTTTTGAAGGGTCACTGGATCTGTGGACCCACGGGCAAAATGTGTTGACTGCAATGCAGGGGGCTGCGGCGATTTTGGAGTTGGACGGCCGTCTTGCCTCGCTTGAAGCATAAATTGGCGGCAGGCTCAGGCCTGCCGCTCAACCATTTACCAGACAAAACCAATGAGTGAAGCAGAATATTTAACTGTACAACAAGCCCTGACGGCCGTTCTGGCTGGTGTCTCCGTACTGCCCGCTGAGCGA
>CAUJGI010000674.1 GCA_963169155.1 Chloroflexota bacterium | reverse complement strand
CCTGGCGCTCACTGGCCAGGCCGATGTGGTTACTTCGGCCGCGGGCTACAGCTGCGCTGTGGCGGGAGCTCTGTATCGCAAAACACCGCCCTGGGGGCGCAACGAAGCCACCGATGGCTTGTATGCACTTTGGCGACAGGCGGGCGTCGAGCTGGGCTTCACGGTGCTGCCCGAGGAGCGCGGCGGGTTAAGCGACGGCAATCATTTTTGGCAGCGCATTCCCACGCTCGATGGCCTGGGGCCGTCGGGCGGCAACGCGCACTGTTCGGAGCGCAGCGAAGATGGCAGTAAGGACCAGGAATACGTGTTGGTCACCTCTTTTGTGCCCAAAGCGACCTTAAATACGATGGCGCTGCTGCATCTGATTGGCGCATTTGATGGAACGGATTAATGACATCACGCGATGAAACACGACGGAGGTTGAATCCTTTGGGCTGGTTATTGTTTGGTTTGGTCGTGGTGGTGGGAACGGCCGTTTGGTACGGCAGTCGTTTGGTGAGCCAGGGGGCGGCGGCGCTGCTCTACCCGGCGCGCAATTTGCCCGGACAGACTCCGGCAGACTTTAATCTGACGGCCGAAACCGTGCGCATTCCCGTCGATGGCTTTGAGCTGGTGGCCTGGTACCTACCGCCCGATGCGGCGGTGGATGGTGCCACCCTGATTTACGCGCACGGCTTTGCTGGTAACCGGGGGGTGATGTTGGAAACGGCCGTGGCCCTGCACGAGTTGGGCTACGGTGCCCTGCTGCTCGATTTGCGCAATCACGGCGAAAGCGGCGGCACCGTCAGCACCTGGGGTTACGCTGAAGCCAATGACCTGGTGGCGGCGTACAACTATTTGCTGACGCGCCCCGAGGTGAACCCGACGCGCATTGGCCTGCTGGGCAAGTCGATGGGCGGCGCGGCGGCGGCCCAGGCAGCGGTACACCTGCCGGATCTGAGGGTGCTGGTGCTGGAGAGCACTTACAGCAGCTTTGCGGGCAATCTGCCCAACATCCTACCCAGCATCGCCCGACAGCCCGCCTACCTGACGCCCCTGGTGCTGCGCCGTATGTCGGCGGTTACCAACTTGCCGTTGGCCGACATTCAGGCGGTAGACACGGTGCGCGCGCTAAACGTGCCGCTGCTGGTGCTGCACGGCGAGCGTGACCAGCTGGTGCCGCTGGCCCAGGCCCAGGCCGTGTTTGCCGCCGCCAACGAGCCCAAGCAGATGGTGGTCATTCCGGCGGCAGGTCATCTGAACACCTTTGCCGTGGCTCCGGCGGCGTATACAGACCAGGTGCGCCGCTTTTTGACCGAATATCTTCAAGGAGACTTGATGAGCGCAGGCTCAACACCATGAATGAAAATCGTAGGTCGGATTGCCAATCCGACGTACATTTATGAAGGAGACGAATAAGCGATGACTTACAATCGATTGGGAACGCTGGCCGCCGGGCTGTTGGGGCTGGGCTGGCTGGCGGCTGTGGTGGTCAATCTCTTTGTCTGGTTCCCGCTGATTCAGGATCTGCCGCCCGGCTTTTGGGATGATGGCAACTTGTTTCT
Organism: Chloroflexota bacterium; assembly: GCA_963169155.1. Taxonomy (GTDB): domain Bacteria; phylum Chloroflexota; class Anaerolineae; order Promineifilales; family Promineifilaceae; genus Leptofilum. The sequence continues at coordinate 1,159 of CAUJGI010000674.1, read as the reverse complement.
AGCGTTTGTCCGGGAGAATCTCATTTCCTGGCAGGTGTTTCACGTGGGGACGACGGTAGGGTTGGGGGCGGCCGTTTTCCTCGTGGGGCTGCTGGCCGAGCTGGGGCAGGGGGATAGCCGGGCGCGTGCCTTTACCACGCTGGGCGCGGTGGGCGCGGTTTTTGGTCTGGTGGCCAGTCTGGTTGACCAGCTGGGGACGCCCGTGCTGGCCCGGTTTGCCCTGGGCAACCCCATTTTTGTGAACCAAATCTGGGGGGCCATGGAACCGATTCGCGACTCTGGCTTCAAGACGGTCAGTTTTGCCTTCATGGGGCTGTGGCTCATCTGGCTGGCGGGGCGGCTGATTTTGCAAGCGCGCCGCCTGGGTCAGTTTACCCTGGCGGCGGGCATCGGCCTGGTGCTGCTGGCCATCGTCGAGGCACTGGCGCCACCGCCGCTGGCCTACACCGTCGGCGAGACGGGCATTGGCGGTTTTGTGGTGCTGCTCTTCCCGATTTGGGCGTTTTGGCTGGCCAGCTGGTTTTGGCAGCGGGAAGTGGCGATTGTAAATCAATTAAAGGAGTAAAGACGTGTGATAAACGCACCCATTATCATGATTGGGCCTATGAGTGCGGGTAAAAGCACCGTTGGCGGTTTGCTGGCGGAAAAGCTGGGCTGGCCGCAATATTCCCTTGATGAAAAGCGCTGGGATTACTACAAAGAGATTGGTTACGACAAAGCAGTGGCTGCAAAAATCGGACAATCTGAAGGAATGGCGGGGGTATTGCGCTATTGGAAGCCATTTGAAGCCCACGCCGTAATCCGCATGTTGGCTGAGCACACCGATGGCGTGATTGATTTTGGCGCGGGTCATTCGGTGTATGAAGATGAAACCCTTTTCCGCCGTGTTCAGGCGGCTCTGGCACCGTACCAGTATGTGATTTTGCTGCTGCCCTCGCCGAACCTTGATGAATCGGTGGCCATTTTGAACCAAAGATTTTCTGAAGTGCTGGCCCAAGAGGGTATAAAACCAGATCCCGGAACACTCAGCGCGAATGAGCATTTTGTCAAGCATCCTTCTAATTCGCTCCTGGCGAAAATAACCATCTATACCAACGACAAGACACCAGAGGAAACGTGTGCTGAAATTTTGCAGCATATAGCCGATGATGGAGGGGAA
>CAUJGI010000673.1 GCA_963169155.1 Chloroflexota bacterium | reverse complement strand
ATCCTGGCAGATTGGTGTTTTAATTTCAACCATGCACACGAGTGCTTGGCAAATGAGGTATACTGGCTGCGGCCTCGTAGTGTTTTTTGTAGTAAAGCAAATCATCCAACGGTTCTCAAAATTAGCAGGTTTGCTCAACGGTGATTTGCTCAAGTAAAAGCCAATTTTGTACTGATGGTGCCTGAAATTCTCTTTGGCTTTTGCAACATATAGGATTGCGCAATGGAAATTAACGTTAAAGAATATTTGGCTCCGTTACTAAAATGGTGGTGGATGATTGCCATTACGACAATCATTGCGGCCGTGGCCAGCTTTTTTGCGACCCGGCAGCAGGTGGCTGTTTTTCGCTCCTACACGCGGCTGGCCATTGGCAGCTACCTGGAATCTACCGACGTTAACAGTGCTGACTTTGCCACAACCCGGCAGCTGGCTACCGCCTACGTGGAAAATGCCAACCAGCCTGGTTTCAGTCGCGATACGGCGCAGGCATTGGGGCTGGAATTGCTGCCCCGGGGCATTGAGATTCGCCAGGTGAACGATACCAACTTTGTGGACATTACCGTCACCGATACAGACCCCATACGGGCCATGGCGGTGGCGGCGGAGCTGGCTCATCAGCTTACACTGCGCACCCCAACCGGCCTGGAAAGCGCCGACACGGAATTTGTTGAAGGTTTGCTAGCCGACTACCGGTCCAAGATTGAAGAAACGCAAGCACAAATTACGGCCAAAGAGGCGGAAATTGGGGACCTGATCAGTGCTCGGGATATTTCCGTCGCGACAAATGAGCTTTTTACCCTGGAATCTAACCTGCAAGAACTTACTGGACGTTACACCGATTTGCTTTCACTGACGCAAGAAGGTGCCACCAACTCTGTTCGAATTGTTGATCCGGCTACAGAAGGAACGTTGGTGCGTTCCAGCCCCCTCATTTCCGTGATTACGGCCGCTGGCATTGGCTTTGTGTTGTCGGCCTCGGCGGCATATTTGCTGGAGTACCTGGATGATTCGGTGAAAACGCCTGAACAAATTGCCAAGCTGGGCAACCTGCCCACTCTGGCGGGCATCGCCTTCATCAACTCCGAGGACGAGAGCAAGCTGGTGACCATGACCGATCCCAGATCGCCTACCTCCGAAGCGTACCGGGTGCTGCGCACGGCTATCCAGTTTTCGGTGGTAGATAAGAAGAACTCGCTCTTGCTGATGACCAGCGGTGTTTCCGGCGAGGGAAAAAGCACCACGGCCGGGAACCTGGCGGTGGTTTTGGCTCAGGCCGGGCACAATGTACTGCTGGTGGATGGGGATTTGCGACGGCCGTCGCAGCACACGATCTTCACCCTGCCCAATAAACGGGGTGTCACCAGCCTGCTGCTCAAGCTTAACGTGGAAGATTCTGACGCCGACGTGCGTAACCTGGTGGAAGACACGGTGCAGCCAACCCAGATTGAAGGGTTGCACATTATGACGTGTGGTCCTATCCCGCCAAATCCCTCCGAGTTGCTGGGCTCTACCAAAATGCGCCGCCTGCTGGAAGTGTTGGACCATCAGTACGACTTTGTGATTGTAGACAGCCCGCCGGTGCTATCGGTAACGGATGCAGCCGTTTTGAGTGCTCTGGCTGGTACAACCCTGATCGTCGTGCGGGCCAACAAGAGCCGCAAAGATCAATTTAAGCAGGTGGTTGAACGCCTGGAAGATGTTAATGCGAAGGTGGCGGGTGTGGTGCTCAACTCGCTCAAGGCGGGCAGTGAAGGGCACAACTTCTACTACTACTACCAGAGCCCCTATTACACTTACGGCGACGACGGCGACAAAGGCGAATCGCAGCCAAAAAGCAAGCTGCGCAAACGGTTTTTGCGCGGTCAGGAAGCGGTACAATCCTAAACCTGCGTGAAACGTGAATTTGAAAGTGGTTCAATCTACCCGGATTGAGCCACTTTTTGTTTTAGCGGGTGGGTTCTGGGAAAAGGTGTTGGAGGGCGTCGGCCAGGGTGGGGAAGGTAGCAAAGGGAGGCAGTTCGGCGGCCAGGGGCAGTTGGGCCTGGGCCGCGCCTCGCCCGGTAAGCAGCAGGATGGCCTGCCTGATGCCCGCCGCCTGGCCCGCCTGGACATCCGTCAGGGCATCGCCAATCATGTACGATTGGCGGAGATCGAGGTTGTGGTCCTCGGCGGCCTGGAGCAGCATGCCGGGGCGCGGTTTGCGGCAGGGATCGTTGACGCCGGGGGGCGCCGGGCAAAGGTAGGTGGCGTCGATACGGCCGTTTGCCTTCCCCACCTCGTCCAAAATGCGCTGATTGAGGGCAACGGCCGTTGCCAAGCTCATAAGTCCCCGGCCCACCGCCGACTGGTTGGTCACCACAATAATCTTGTACGGAATCTCCCGAATGCGGGCCAGCGCGGCCAACGCTTCCGGGAAAAAAGCCACATCGTCCCAACTGCGCACGTAGTTGGCCCGGTTTTCAATAAAAACGCCGTCACGGTCGAGGAAGAGGGCAGGTTGTTGGAGCATCTGGCTTCCTTGTATGGAGGGTAGTTGGACAATTAGGTAATTGTGCGTTTTAAGGCTTTTCGACAAATAATGTACTTGACAAAGGCTTTTATCAAAGATTTCGCAGATTTACCAGATTGTTTAATCTTTTCAATCTGCGAAATTTTTGATAATAAATCATGCCAGCACCCGAATTGGTGTTGACCCCGTTTTAATTACCCAATTACTCCTAAATAGTCTTATGCAATGGGTTCGATACACTGCGGCACATCGTTGCGTGGGTTGTTGACCAGGGTGCTGACGGGGTAGGCCATCATTTTTTCGGCGGGATACGGCCGTAACAAATGCAGCCCCTGCTCTGGATCGGGTTCCGGGTTGAGCCACAGGTCGAAATCCTCCGGTTCCACAATGACCGGCATCCGGTTGTGAATCGCGGCCATCAGCTCGTTGGGGCTGGTGGTAAGAATGGTGCACGATTGAATGGTGCCCCCGTCTGGATCGCTCCAGAATTCCCACAAACCGGCCAGGGCAAACGGCCGTTCCGCCCCATCGCTCGGGCGAATGAACATTGGCTGCTTGCCATCGGCCTGCTTCTGCCACTCGTAGAAGCCGTCGGCCGGGATGAGGCAGCGGCGGCGCTTAAACGCGTTGCGGAAGGACGGCTTCTCGGTCACCGTTTCCGACCGGGCATTGATCATCCGGGAGCCAATCTGAATATCTTTAGACCACGAGGGGATAAGCCCCCAATGGAAAAACGTTAAGTCACGTTCGCCGTGCTCATCAAGCCGGATGGCTACGACGGGTTGGGTAGGGGCAATGTTGTAGCGCGGGACGGCAGGGGGTAGGGCGGCTACGGCCGTTTCCGGCACATCAAACAATATCGCCAACTGCTCTGTTGGCGTCAGCAAAGCAAACCGACCACACATGGTTGACTCCTTTTCCGTCATCCGTGACCGGTAATCCGTAATCCGTTTGCTGCTTCTGATCACCGATGACCGAACAGTGATTACCGATCACCGCCGGGCCGTCTCCTTGCCCGGCATTTTAGGTTTTGGTTACTGGCATGACGCCAGTAAAAAGCAACCACCGACTGACTCATCGTGCGGCGCTGGCGCAATAGTAATACACCGCCACATTGCGGGCAAGTGGCTTGTGTGGGGGCGAAGACTGTGGCTTCAACGGCCGTTCCGTCTGGGAGTAGAGCTAATTTCATATTACTGCCAAGAATGGGTTGGTTTCCTCAAGGACAACGTGCTTTCATACTGAAAGGGTGCAAACCCGACCTTTTGTCACCTGGTTACCCTGTCAAAAATAAGTCAACACTTGGACACGCATTCCGGCAACCCGGTCACAATTACTGCAAGATTTTGCTATTGCGGACGGCCGTTAAGAATTGTTACAATTCTGGCGCGGAGGGTAAACTGTGCGGTGAGCCTTCAGCACAGGCCAAGCCACAAAATACGCCCAGGGGTCGATAGGCTACCTATCGGTGCGGGACAACTTCAGCCGAGGTGAAATTCATGAAAATACAAGGGTCAACCTTCTTGATAACAGGTGGCAGTTCCGGTCTGGGCGCAGCCTGTGTGCAGCGGCTGGCGGGCGCGGGCGCCAACGTCGTTATTGCCGATCTCAACCGTGAAGCAGGGGAAACACTGGCCAGCGAGCTGGGTGAAAACGTCCGTTTTGCCAAAACGGATGTCACTTCGGAGGCGGAGGTGCAAGGGGCGGTGGATACGGCCGTTTCTCACTTTGGCGGCCTCCAAGGTGTCATCAACTGCGCGGGC
>CAUJGI010000672.1 GCA_963169155.1 Chloroflexota bacterium | reverse complement strand
CCCAAGGTACTGGAGTCTGGCGAATTTCATTTTGACCTTTGGTGAGGTAAAGCGATTTGGCAAATCGCTCTACACTGGTAATCGCAAAAAAATGCCAGTGTCCGTTGAACTAAAAACTAAGCCGTCGAAAGATGATCGACGGAATGTGCCGGATGATGAGGCCTACCAGCCCCCAACGGGCCGGGACGTACACCGTTTGCTTGCGCCGCTGCATCGCTTTATGAATCTGGCCCGCGGCTTGCTGGGGCGAGATGACCCAGAACGGATTTTTGGCGTTTTCGGCCAGCAGCACGGTATCGACGTAGCCGGGTTTGACGGTGAGCACGTTGACGCCGTGGCGCGTAAGGCGGTTGCGCAGCGACTCCAGGTAGGTGTGCAGGCCCGCTTTGCTGGTGTTGTACACCGGGGAGCCAACGCGCCCCCGGTCCCCGGCAATCGAACCGATGCCGACAATCTGACCCTGCCCGGCGCGCTCGAAGCGCAGGGCAGCCTGGTTGAGCCAGGCGATAGCCCCCAGCAGGTTGACCTCGACCATCTTGCGGTCTTTGGCAAAGTTGTATTCGTCCACGGTGACGGACGGCTGGACGCCAGCGACGTAGATGATGAGGTCCAATCCCCCCAGCTCCTGCACGATGGTTTGGAAGAGGGTGGGGATTTCGTCGTAGTCGGTGACGTTGTGGCTGTAGGTGTTGACGCTGTGGGGGGCAACGGCCGTATTCACCGAATCGCTCAGTTCTTGCAGTTTGGCTTCACGCCGGGCCACGGCGGCGACCCGGTAGCCGCTGCGGGCCAGTTCACGCACCAGCGCCGCCCCAATGCCAGACGAGGCGCCAATGATGATGGCGCGCTGCTGCGGTTCCAGGGGGCGAGTGGGGGGTGTTGAAGGTGTGGATGTCATAATTTTTGTGTTGCCTTTTGTTTTGTTAGTAAAAAGTGAAAAGTGATAAGTGAAAAAGTTCTTTTCACTTTTTACTTTTCACTTTTCACTCGATAGTGCATTTTACCACAATTAAGTCACTAAATTCCCGACTGGATCACGTCGTTTCCCCGGCTGCCGCTGTGTTTGTAGACGGCGGCCATGGCCCCGTGGGTTTCCAGGGCCAGCTGTCGTGGGTCATCGTCGGGGCCAGGCTGGACCGTGCGTAGGAGGAACAATCGGGCCCTGATCGGTTCAGGACGGGTGGCAAAACGCCAGACGGCCGTTAACAAATGTTCATCACGCCAGAAAACAATGTCCAGCGGTTCGTACAGAAAGACGGCCGGAATAAAGGGCACGCCGCCCGCCTGGGCAATTTCAAATGCGCCGTAGCGAAACGGCTTCAGCTCGTCGGGCGGCTGGAAGATGCCGCCTTCGGGGAAGATGGCTACGGCGGGAAATGTGCGAATTTGGACCAGGGCATCCCGCGCTTTTTCCCGCGAGTTTTTGTCTTCCCGATTGACAAACACTGTGTCTACCGCGCGGGCAATCCAGCCAATGAAGGGCCAGTTGGCTAGCTCAGCCTTGCTCAAGAAGCGCACCGGGAAGATGGTCATCAGCAAAATAATGTCTAAGAAAGAGAGATGATTGGGAAAGATGAAGCCGTCGTGCCGGGTGATGCGTTCCGCTTCGCGAGCGGTGAACTGCACGTTAAACAGGGGCAGCAGCAGGCGGCAGATGGGCACCAGCAGCCAGGCAGACAGCCGCACGCCGCGCAGCCGCACGGGCAGCCAGGCGGTGGCCAAAACCAGCAGCGTGGTGATGAAGAGCATGATGAGGAAGATGGTGATTCGGAGTACGCCGCGGATGATTTTCATTGTTGGTTGCCTTTTGAATGAGGGGTGAGGCGTAAAGAGTGAAAAGTGATAAGTGAAAAGTCACTTTTCACTTTTTACTTTTCACTTCTCACTTCCCACTGCTTACAGGAGGTAGATGGGATTGCTGTAAATCCAGCCGCGTTCCTGGCCCAGGTACGGTAGGGTGCATTCCACCCGGTACGCGCCTGGCTCGGTGGGAATGTGCGTCAGGTTGGTGTCGTTTTGGCTGCTGGCGACCAGTTCGCCGTGGCGAATGAGGCGGATGTTGCAGCGGGTGGGGGTGCTGATTTGCAGGGTGGCCCCGGCGTTTAGCCGGACCTCCTGCCCCATGATGCCTTTACCCTTGCTGGTGGCGCTAAAGCGAAAGCCTTTGGTGGGATGGGGCAGGTCGTAGCCGACAAAGCTGTGCCCCTGACCGATGGCTTTGAGGATGCGCTGCTTGTCTTGGGCGACGTCCCCGGTTAACGGCCGTTCCAATAAAATGTGGGTATTAACGGCGCGGAACAAAAATTCGTAGGGGAAGATGATGCGTTTAAACGGGCCGAAGCTCATCGGGGTGCCGTGGGCGTCGCTGTTGCCAACGGCCGTTACCCGTTTGCCCTGCCCCAGCAGCTCATCCCACAGCGCCAGGGTGCGTGGTTCCGGCCCGACGACAAACTTTTGCGGATTGAAGGCCAGGCGAACGGCCGTTAACTTGTCTAGCAGCTCAATTTGCACGGGCAGCCGTTCCAGGGCGTCCACCAGCGCCGAGATGAAGCTGGACATGTAGTTCCAGATTTCCAGGCCGGTGAAATTTTCGATGGGCCAGTCGTGCCAGCCCAGGTTGGGGAAGGGGAAGAGGCGGCAATCTTTTTCGTGGGGATGGGCCAGGAAGCAGTAGCCGCCGTGGGCGCGCACCGCGTCGATGAGCTGCTGGGGGTAGGGGGCGCAGTCGGCCAGCTCGGCCGCTACGCCGTAGACCAGCAGGTGGCTGGCCTGGGGCTGGCGGCGCACGTTGTGGATTTCTTCACCGGTGAGCAGAAGGACACGGCCGTTTTCGTTTTCGTAATACCCTTCCACCCCCTGCACCCAGACGTTGTGGTCGGTGACGATGATGAAGTCCAGCCCGGCGGCGATGGCGTCATCGGCGATCTCGGCGTGCCACTTTTCGCCGTCGCTGAAGAAGGTATGCATATGCATGTTGCCAAGAAGTTCAATCATGGTGCTGTTTTCTCACGCTCTTCCCGGAGCTTCGCGGGGCAATGCTATCAAATTTACGGCCGTTTTCCAAGCGTAGAGATGATCACCCTCCCCTCAATCCGGTCCTCACCCTGCCGGATAGTTGGCGCGGTCAGGGACCGGCCACAGCGCTATATCCCCTGCGTTTCAATAACAGGTAAAACAACGCGAAACGTTGTTCCCTTGTTGAGTTCACTAAAAACTTCAATATTGCCATCGTGGATGGTTAGGATACGCTTAACAATAGACAAACCCAAACCGGTCCCTTTGGGAGAAAAGCTTTGAGCTCTTGCAGAACGGAAAAAAGGTTCAAAAATGAACGGTAAAACTTCGGGGACAATTCCAATACCAGTGTCGGTGACTGTCAAAATAACTTGACCGGCTGCTGTATTCCGGTCCAGGGTTATCTTGACCCCACCAGTTAAAGTGTAACGCAGTCCGTTAGCCACTAAATTAGTAATAACACGAATAAGTTGCCTCGATTGCCCCAATACCCAAAAGGATCCTTTTTCGTTTGTGAAATCCAGCGTCAAACGCTTACTTTCAGCTACAGCCATTTCTAACATGACAACTTGTTCTACTAAATCGCCCAGATTTACTGCGGTGAATTGACCCTCCTTGAACTCCTCAATGCGCGTAAGGGTCAGCATGTCGTTGACTAGCTGTTCCATATGAGTAGCTTCTTGCTTCATTATCTTTAGATAACGCTCACTTTTAGTCGAATGGCCTCGCTTCAACAGATCCAGGTAAAGGTTCAGCGCGGTTAAGGGTGAGCGCAAATCATGTACCAGCGAAGAAAAGTTGCGTTTCAATTCAGAAGTATGAGCTTCATAAGTATCCAATTGGATTTGGCTGTTGATAAGCTCTGTAATCTCTTGAAGCGAGAGGAGCACCCCGCCCTTGGGCCACTTCAGTGGCGTAACGTTAATTTTTCGCCAGACATGCAGCGTGCCATCTTGTTCCTTCCAGGAATATTCCAGCCACTCCCTGGTTTTGGTTCCTGATAGCACTTGCCGAATCACAGCGGCAACATCTGAGCGGTTAATCCCCTGGCAAAGTTGCAGAAAATTGATTCCAACCAGGGTTTGGGTGATTAATGGGTCTTGAGTGGTCTCGGCCAGAAGATGCCACTCCTGATTAACGGCCGTTACAACAGCCACATCATTTAGCACCGCAACACACACAGGAAAGGCGTCTAACCATTCTGCATCGAGTGTGCAATTGTAATAGGCTTGCAGATCCTGTTTTTTTTCGGCGGCATTGCGAATAACCTGGCTAAGGGTTTCGGCTGTGAGATATTGACGGGGAAAATAAGCGAAAGCGCCAAACTCAAGTGCCTGAACACCGATGCCCATTGTGTCCTGGTTAACCAGAACCACAATAGGAACAGTGGGCTTGAGCCGGCGCATCTTTAAGAGAAGATTGAGTCCATCACCAAAGGTGCTGCTGATGGGCAAGCCCAATATAACCAGCGTGATGTTCGCCGT